>NZ_MJEH01000005.1 GCF_001742425.1 Bacillus solimangrovi | reverse complement strand
GAAAGCTTTATCTAAAATTGTTACAGGTGCTGACCGTCAAATTAGCATTCAAGAAAATGATACTGTTATCATTGCTGCACATGCAGTAGCGGGAACAGAAAAGTCTGTGTCAGACACTATAGATAAACTATTTCGTGCTGGTGCAAATGTTATATATGGTCAGAAACATGTACATGTTACGGGACATGGATGTCAAGAAGAATTGAAACTTATGCTAAGTTTTATGAAACCTAAATTTTTCATTCCTGTTCATGGTGAATATCGATTGCAAAAAATCCATGCTGATTTGGCAATTGCTATCGGATTAGATAAAGAAAATACTTTCTTATTAAAAAATGGAGAATGTATCGAGTTTAAGAATGATGAAGCAAGTTTGAATGGTACAGTTTCTGCTGGTAATGTATTAATAGATGGTCTTGGTGTAGGAGATATTGGTAATATTGTATTACGTGATAGACGATTATTATCAGAAGACGGTGTTCTACTCGTTGTAGTAACGTTAAGTAAAAAAAGATCACTAGTGGTGTCTGGACCTGAACTCTTATCAAGAGGTTTCGTGTATGTGAGAGAATCTGGAGAGTTAATGGATGGAGCGAGTGATTTGATTACGAACTTACTCAATGAATGTATGGAGGCAAAAATTCAAGATTGGTCCACGTTAAAAACGAATATTCGTGAGACGTTAAGTCATTATTTATTTGAGAGAACGAAGCGAAGACCAATGATTCTTCCAATCATAATGGAAATTTGAAGTAAGACACCGTTTTATGACGGTGTTTTTCTTTATGAAGAGACAATGGTTAAGCGTGATGTATTTATTATATTTCGTCCACATAAATGATAGTTTAAAGACGATAAAAAACTTATCATCTTAGGCATGAAATTTGTTTGCTAGTTCATACTAGGCATAGGAAAACATGTTTGTATGTTTGTTCATACTAGAAAGGGGTAAGCGAATGATTCATTTACCTGGGATGCAGATGAATAATGATGATAATCAGCAAGAAGAACAGACTGATCAAGATAAAAAGGATTCACTTATTAATAAACTTCAACAGTTTGGTCAAACCAATTTGCCGAGCCAAGCAGATTCGAATATCCACTGTATGACAATAATTGGTCAGATTGAAGGACATGTACAATTACCACCTCAAAATAAGACAACAAAATATGAACACATTATTCCACAACTTGTCGCAGTTGAGCAAAACCCCAAAATAGAAGGTTTGCTTGTAATGTTGAATACTGTTGGTGGTGACGTAGAGGCAGGGCTTGCGTTAGCTGAAATGATTTCAACAATGTCAAAACCGACTGTCACAATCGTTTTAGGTGGAGGTCACTCTATAGGTGTACCGATCGCTGTTAGTTCAGACTATAGTTATATTGCAGAAACAGCAACAATGACAATTCATCCAGTAAGGTTAACTGGTCTTGTCATCGGTGTTCCACAGACATTTGAATATCTCGATAAGATGCAAGATCGCGTTGTAAATTTTGTAACTAGAAATTCTAATATTACGGAAGATAAATTTAAAGAATTAATGCTGTCAAAAGGAAATTTAACGCGAGATATCGGTACGAATGTTGTTGGACCTGATGCAGTTGAATATGGATTGATTAATGAAGTTGGTGGAGTCGGAAGTGCGATCAAGAAGTTGAACGAACTAATTGAATCAAACAGACCTAGTGAAGAGCATGGGGAGTTGTTACAATGATTCATTATACGACCTTACCGTTAGAACTTATTTTCCCTGCTGAAAATCAAGATTATATGAATCAGACAGTTATTTCTCATAATGGTGTTCAGATGGTTGTTGAACAAGTCTCAGTATCACAATGTCGAATTGTTCGATTATTAAGTAGTAATCCAAACGATTATCTTAATCAAAAATACATGCCTGGAACGATGATGAATATGACTGTTGAAATGTAAGTTAAAGTTTTCATATGCTATAATAAGAAGGCAGCGGGTTCATGCGCTGGCTTTCTTTTTTGTTTTTTTCTAAATACATAATATAAAAAAATGATAAATGAGTAAGGTCTTGTAGAACGATTGGAGTGACATAATGGCTAAAAATAAGAAAAGAAGGAAAGATCCAAAGAAAGGTTGGAAAGAGCAGCTACGCTTTGAATTGGCGGGCTTGTTTTTATTTGCAATTACATGTATTACATTGGCGAAACTTGGTACAGTTGGAGAAATTTTCGTCCAATTGTTCAGGTTCTTTTTTGGTGAGTGGTATATTTTACTCGTATTAGGGATGTTTTCTATCGCCTTATATCTAATCGTAAAAAGGAAAAAGCCACCATTGTTTTCACAACGTCTTTTAGGTGTATACATTTTTAGCCTTGCATTTGTTTTATCGAGTCATGTAAGTTTGTTTGAAAGCTTAATGGCTAAGGCAGTGTGGTCTGAGACGTCGGTTATTAAGAGTACGTGGGAAATGTTTTGGATGGAAGTAAAAGGTGAGTCAACGGTTCATGATCTTGGCGGTGGAATGGTAGGGGCATTATTATTTTCGATGTTTTACGTATTATTTGATGTATTAGGTACGAAGCTGATCGTCTTTGTATTAATGGTTGCTGCTATCATGTTTATAACTGGAAAATCTATGCATGATGTATTTTCAAAGATCTTCACTAAGTTTCGATTATTCATGAAAGAACAATGGACAGGCTTTCTACAGGACTTAAAAAATTTAAAGAATCGCTTATCTCGAAAAAAAACTCGAAAGAAAGAGAAGAATCAGAATCAACAACAATCAAAGTATACTGATAAAGAAGTGGAATCATTAACAACAGAAGAAGATTATATAGAAGAATTTATTGAGCCAGAAATTTCAGATTTTGCTGAACGTGCATATACAGAGCAATCAATTGATCATAGTGAGCAAGAAATCCAAGAACAGCCTATGTCAATGGATTCGGAATTAAAGGAGAAACCTTCTGTACCAGAACAAATAGAGAAGATCGTAGAAGATGCTACTCCTTTAGTTATGAGTGCGATTGAAAATCAAGATTATCAATTGCCACCACTCGATCTGCTTGCAACTCCTCAACATAATGGTCAAAATCTTGAACGTAGAAAAATATCTGAAAATGCTCGAAAGCTTGAGAAGACATTTCAAAGCTTTGGTGTAAAAGCAAAAGTTATGAAGGTGCATTTAGGCCCAGCTGTTACAAAATATGAAGTATACCCAGATGTAGGTGTGAAAGTAAGTAAGATCGTTAATTTAAGTGATGATCTTGCACTTGCTCTAGCGGCCAAAGATATTCGAATTGAAGCTCCAATCCCAGGTAAATCAGCAGTAGGGATTGAAGTACCTAATCAAGAGGTTGCGATGGTATCACTTCGAGAAGTTCTCGAATCGGACAACAATCATACAGATAAGCTCTTGCAGTTTGCGTTAGGGAGAGATATTTCTGGTGAAGCTGTGCTCGGTGAACTTAATAAGATGCCACACTTGCTCGTAGCTGGTGCTACTGGGAGTGGAAAAAGTGTGTGTATCAATGGGATAATAGCAAGTATTTTAATGCGAGCAAAACCACATGAAGTGAAAATGATGATGATCGATCCTAAAATGGTAGAGTTAAATGTGTATAACGGCATCCCACATTTACTTGCGCCAGTCGTAACAGATGCAAAGAAGGCTTCACAAGCACTGAAAAAAGTTGTAGCAGAGATGGAAAGACGTTACGATCTGTTTAGTCATACAGGTACACGTAACATTGAAGGCTATAATACATATATAAAAAGACATAACGAAGAAGAGGATGCCAAACAACCAACATTACCGTATGTTGTTGTAATTGTGGATGAGCTTGCAGATTTAATGATGGTCGCTTCTAGCGATGTAGAAGATGCTATTGCTCGACTTGCTCAAATGGCACGTGCAGCAGGAATTCATCTAATTATTGCAACACAGCGTCCATCAGTTGATGTTATTACAGGTGTCATTAAAGCAAATATTCCATCACGTGTAGCGTTCAGTGTATCGTCTCAAATAGATTCGCGTACCATTCTTGATTCCGGTGGAGCCGAGAAGTTATTAGGACGAGGCGATATGCTCTTTATGCCAGTAGGTGCATCTAAGCCAGTTCGTGTACAAGGTGCCTTCCTATCCGATGAGGAAGTAGAAGAAGTCGTTGATTTTGTTATTTCTCAGCAAAAAGCACAATATCAAGAAGACATGATTCCGAAAGAAGAACCAGAAACGACTGTCGAAATAAATGATGAGTTATACGATGATGCTGTGCAATTAATTTCTGAGATGCAGACCGCATCTGTTTCTATGCTTCAAAGACGCTTTCGCATAGGTTATACTCGAGCAGCACGACTGATTGATGCAATGGAGGCACAAGGTATCGTCGGCCCATATGAAGGTAGTAAACCTAGAGAGGTATTAATTAGTAAGCAAGAGGAAGAAGCAACTTCATAAAGTAATAATTAATAGATTTTTAAAGTTGAAAGAGCCGTTGGTTTTAATAATACCAACGGTTTTTTTTTGAGCCAAAATGGACAAAAGAGTATTTCTGAATATTTTATGTATTTCTACATTAAAAAAAGTAATTAACAATTTTGTGAATTGGTATTTATTAATTAAGAGAAAAGTGTTATATTATTGACGATTGATAAATCAATGTCATACATCAGAAGTCTGATATCCTACAAATAATATGACATAGATGGTGGGGGATTTAAGATGAGGTTAAAACCAGATAACCGTCACCTGTATTTGCAGGTAATTGATCGTTTGAAGAATGATATTGAAAGCGGTGTTTTTAAAGAACAGGAGAAGCTTCCATCAGAATTTGAACTTGCAAAATCACTTGGTGTAAGCCGAGCAACTTTACGTGAAGCACTTCGCGTTTTAGAGGAAGAAAACGTAGTGGTAAGACGTCACGGAGTTGGAACTTTTGTTAATTCCAGACCAGATTTCTCATCAGGAATTGAGGAATTATACAGTGTAACAGAAATGATTAATCGTGGTGGGAAGACACCTGGGACAATCTTTCTTGATTCTTGGTATTATGAAGCGACTGAAGAGGACATCAAACATTTCAAATGTAATGAAGATGATGAATTTTTTTATGTTGAACGTGTTCGTACAGCAGATGATGTGCCTGTCGTTTACTGTGTCGATCGGATTCCAAAAGGGATCTTACCGAAAGATTTTTCGTATGACCAAGAGTCCTTATTCGATGTGTTAGAAAAGCAAGCAAATAGGTTTATTTCTTACGCTGTTACATACATAGAGCCACTTGGCTATTCTGAGAAGGTTTCACCCATTTTGCAATGTGATAAAGATACAGCACTCCTTGTTTTAAAACAAATGCATTATGATTTGAACGATGAACCAGTAATTTATTCATGTAACTATTTTCGAGCTGATAAATTCAGCTTCCATGTTTTAAGAAAACGTGTATAAGACAGAAGTGTCATTCCTTTTAACAATTTTATGAAGAAAAAACGAAAATAGCATTTAATACATCATTAAAGGGGGTGATTTTTTTAACGAGGTTAGACTGAATTTTTAGTAAGTAATATTTATTAATTCCGAAGGGGGAATATATAATGAAAATGAAAAGGTTTACATTTTTACTTGTGTTGCTTTTAGCAGTCGGTACAATTCTTGCAGCATGTGGACAAGGTGGCAATGAAACTAGCAAAGAAGAGAGTAATGAGGGTAGTAACGAAGGTGCAGTAGCAGAAGGTGGAAATGAAGAGTCTGGTATTTTCAAAGTTGCTATGGTAACTGATACTGGTGGTGTTGATGATAAGTCATTCAACCAATCTGCTTGGGAAGGTTTGACGCAATTTGGTGGAGATTTTGAACTTGAAGAAGGAGTAGGCTTCAAATACGCACAATCTAATTCACCAAGTGATTATTTACCAAACTTAAATACACTTGTACGTGATGATTATAACCTCGTATATGGTATTGGTTTCTTATTAGCAGACGATGTAAAGAAAATTGCACAACAAAAACCTGAAGCACAATTAGCAATTGTTGACAGTGTTATTACTGATGATAGTGGTAATACAATTGATAATATCGCTAATATCACATTTAAAGAGCACCAAGGCTCATTCTTAGTAGGTGTTGTAGCAGGTCTACAAACTGAAACGAACAAAGTAGGTTTTGTAGGTGGCGTTGAAGGTGAACTTATTAAGAAGTTTGAAAATGGATTCAAAGCGGGTGTTAAAGCAGTAAACCCAAGTGCAGAAATTGTCGTTCAATATGCAGAAGATTTTGGCGCACCTGAAAAAGGTCAAGCGATCGCGAACACTATGTATGGTAATGGTGCAGACATCATTTATCATGCTTCAGGTGGTACTGGTAATGGTGTGTTCACAGAAGCGAAAAACCGTGCGAAGAATGGCGAAAAAGTATGGGTTATTGGTGTTGACCGTGATCAACATGAAGAAGGTATGCCTGAAAATGTTACATTGACATCAATGGTTAAACGTGTTGACGTTGCAGTATACGATGTATCAAAACAAACGATGGAAGGAAACTTCCCAGGTGGAGAATTATTGCAATTCGGTCTTGAAGAAGATGCTGTTGGAATCGCACCTTCACAAGAAAACGTAACTGATGAATCTCTTCAAAAAGTAGAAGAATTTAAAGAAAAAATTCTAAATGGTGAAATTGAAGTACCTACTACTGATGAAGAATATGAGAGTTACCTATCTGCTCTATAATTGAGAACATACAAGCGCTTTGCTCAATGAAGCAAAGCGCTTGATTTTAACCTTAGGATGATTTAAAGAGTAATAAAGGACTATGTAAAATTTAGGTATAATTTCACAATCTTGCAGAATAGGTATATAGTTATTCTTTCCTAATTTAATAGAAAAACAGTATCTCTGACAAAGACAAAGAGGGTTCTGTTTTTTCGAAGGGGGAGCAGCATGGAACATGTTATTGAGATGAACCAAATTCGTAAAGAGTTTAACGGATTTGTTGCAAACGACAATATTACATTACAACTTAAACAAGGTGAGATCCACGCCCTGCTTGGGGAAAATGGCGCAGGAAAGTCCACCTTAATGAATGTCCTCTTCGGTCTTTACCAACCTGAAGCTGGAGAAATTAAAGTGCGTGGAGAAAAAGTGAAAATTACGGATCCAAATGTTGCAAATGACCTTGGTATCGGTATGGTGCATCAGCATTTTATGCTCGTTGAAAACTTTACAGTCACAGAAAATATTATTCTAGGAAATGAGCTTGTTAAATATGGAACAGTTAATATTAGACAAGCAGCTAAAGAAATCAAACAATTATCTGAACAGTATGGTCTTCATGTAGATCCAAATGCAAAAATTGAAGATATTTCAGTCGGAATGCAACAACGTGTCGAAATATTGAAAACATTATACCGTGGTGCAGATATAATCATTTTTGACGAACCGACAGCGGTATTAACACCACAAGAAATTAAAGAACTTATTCAAATTATGCGTAAGTTAATTCAAGAAGGTAAATCAATTATTTTAATTACCCATAAGTTAAAAGAAATTATGGAAGTTAGTGATCGCTGTACAATTATTCGTAAAGGTAAAGGTATTGGAACTGTTTCTATTTCTGAAACGAATGAAGATGAACTAGCATCTTTGATGGTTGGACGTGAAGTGAATTTCAAGACTAATAAAATGAAAGCATCGCCTCAAGGTGAGGTGTTAACGATAGAAAAGTTAATGGTAAATGATGCGCGAAACATTCCAGCTGTTAAAAACTTAAACCTGTCAGTTAGAGCTGGTGAGATTGTTGGAATTGCTGGAATTGATGGGAATGGACAATCTGAACTAATTGAAGCGATTACTGGATTGCGTAAAGTAGAATCAGGATCTATTCGTTTAAATGGGAAAGAAATTACGAACAACACGCCACGAAAAGTTACGGAGTCAGGTGTTGCCCATATTCCAGAAGATCGTCATAAGCATGGACTCGTACTTGATTTTCAGATTGGTGAAAATATGGTCCTTCAAACGTATTATCAAAAGCCGTATTCAAATATGGGAGTTTTAAACGAAACTGCTATTTATGATAAGGCTCGTTCCTTAATCAAAGAGTATGACGTACGCACACCAGATGAGTATACGCTAGCACGTGCACTCTCAGGAGGAAACCAGCAAAAAGCAATTATTGCTCGAGAAGTCGATCGAAGTCCTGACTTATTAATTGCAGCACAACCTACACGTGGTTTAGACGTTGGTGCAATTGAATTCATCCATCAAAAATTAATTGAAGAACGTGATAAAGGAAAAGCAGTGCTTTTATTAAGTCTTGAATTAGAAGAAGTTATTAATGTAAGTGATAAGATTGCGGTTATTTATGAAGGTGAAATTGTTGATATCGTTGATCCTCAAGAAACGAGTGAACAAGAGCTTGGATTGTTAATGGCTGGAGGAAGCCTTAAGAAAGAAGGTGATAAATAATGCAACGCCTTTTATCTAATCAACGTTTCATTAATATTCTCGTACCGATATTTTCTGTCGTACTTGGATTGATTGTTGGTGCTATCATTATGTTAGTTAGTAATTATAATCCGATTGAAGGGTATTCAGCATTAATTAAAGGTATCGTCGGTGACCCGTACGTAATTGGTGAAACAATTCGAGCAATGAGTCCGCTTATTCTTGCTGGTCTATCTGTTGCATTTGCTTTTAGAACGGGCTTATTTAACATCGGTGTTGAAGGGCAAATGCTTGTCGGATGGTTAGCATCCGTCTGGGTAGGGGTTGCTTTTGAAGGTTTACCAAAGCTTATTCATCTTCCGCTTGCTATCATTGCAGCAGCAATTGCAGGTGCGTTATGGGGATTTGTACCTGGTATTCTAAAAGCTAGGTTTCGTGTGCATGAAGTTATCGTCACAATTATGATGAACTATATTGCTTTACACGTAACGAACTCTATTATTCGTAATTATTTGCTCGTTCCTGGTGAACGTACGGATACGATTCAACCAAGTGCATCATTATCCTCAGAATTCTTGCAAAGTTTAACTGAGTTTTCACGTATGCATTATGGGATTATTATCGCGATAATCGGTGCAGTTCTTATGTGGTTTATTCTTGAGAAAACTTCCAAAGGTTACGAACTTCGCTCAGTTGGTTTTAACCAACATGCTTCGGAATATGCGGGTATGAATGTATCTCGTAACGTTGTCCTTTCAATGCTCATTGCAGGAGGGTTTGCTGGTGTAGCAGGTTCGATGGAAGGACTTGGTACGTATCAATATATGACGATTAACGGAGGCTTCACTGGTGTTGGTTTTGACGGTATCGCAGTAGCGTTACTTGGAGCAAACACAGCTCTTGGCGTTATTTTTGGTTCAGCTTTATTCGGCGGTCTAAAAATTGGTGCGCTAACAATGCAATCATCTGCAGGTGTTCCAACAGAGTTAGTTGAGATTATAATTGCGTTAATTATTTTCTTCGTAGCTTCTGGATACATCATCCGTGTGTTCTTAAACCGTTTCAAGAAGGAGGGGAACTAAATGGATATCATGCACATACTTGAAATTATCATCCCTGCAGCCATTTTCTATGCATCCCCACTTATCTTCACAGCACTTGGTGGTGTATTCAGTGAACGTTCAGGTGTTGTTAACATTGGTCTTGAAGGTCTAATGTTAATGGGGGCTTTCGTTGGTATAGTTGGGACACTTACGTTGCAAGATTCCCTTAGCATAGCAGCCCCATGGGTAGCGATATTAATTGCAGGTGTTATCGGTGGTTTATTCGCAGTATTACATGCTGTGGCCTCGATTACACTACGAGCTGATCAAGTTGTCAGTGGTGTAGCCATTAACTTCTTAGCCGCAGGTTTAACGGTATTCCTTATTAAAAAGATTTATGGAAAAGGACAAACAGACTTTATTGATGAGCGTATTTATAAAATGGATATTCCATTTTTAAGTGATATTCCAATTATTGGGCCATTGTTTTTTAGCAGTGCGTATTTAACCTCATATATTGCAATATTGTTTGCATTTGTAGTTTGGTTTGTCATTTATAAAACTCCATTCGGCTTACGTTTACGAGCAGTAGGTGAACATCCGATGGCAGCAGATACGATGGGAATTAATGTAAAGAGAATGCGTTATACAGGTGTTATCTTATCAGGTGTTTTAGCTGGTATTGGTGGAGCTGTGTATGCGACATCTATTTCAGGAAACTTCTCACATGGAACGATTTCTGGTCAAGGGTTCATGGCACTAGCAGCAATGATCTTCGGTAAATGGCATCCATTAGGAGCATTAGGAGCAGCCTTATTCTTTGGACTAGCCCAATCAATAAGTATTACAGGTGAACAATTACCGTTACTGCAAGATATTCCGAAGGTGTATTTAACAATTGCTCCGTATGTGTTAACAATCCTCGCTTTAGCTGGATTTGTGGGACGTGCTGATGCACCTAAGGCAATTGGAAAACCATATGAAAAAGGGCAAAGATAAAGTTACTTTATTTTTATAAGCATCATTTTAAGTTGAAACTTGATTTGTACACCTTCGTTTTAGTATAAATTGTACTAAAACGGAGGTGTATTTCTCATTTCTTGCAAATTAAGTGAAGAAAAGAGAAAATAAAAGCAATGGTTGGTCATATATGAAAATATTAACATGATGTTTTGCGTATGCTGATAATAGAGAAAAAATGGATGATAATAGTGTGTACAACGCAACATAGTAAAAAATGAAACATTTTATGTTTAAAAAGGAGGAATGAAAATGGAACAAATTGATGAAAAGAAGATCCGTTTAAATGGATTAACACTTCATACAATCACAACAAAAAAATTTAAAACAAATGGAATTGTTTTAAAGATCAAGGCTCCATTACTTGAAGACACGGTTACAACTCGTTCTTTGCTTCCACATGTCTTAGAATCAGGTACACAATCTTATCCAACAGCTACCAAGTTAAGAGGTCGCCTTGAAGAGCTGTATGGTGCAGTTTTATCAAGTGAGGTTGCTAAAAAAGGTGAGAATCATATTATTACGTTGCGTATGGACATTGCTAATGAGAAGTTTCTTTCAACTAATGAACCATTGTTAGAACAAGGTGTTCAACTTCTAGCTGAAGTATTGCAACACCCCGCATTAGAAGATGGCGCATTTAATAATAAGATTGTTGAGCAAGAGAAACGATCATTAAAGCAGCGAATACAGTCAATTTATGACGACAAATTGCGTTATGCTAACATGCGTTTAGTAGAGGAAATGTGCCAGCATGAACCATATCGCTTAAATGTTCATGGGAATATCGATGAAGTTGATTCGATCTCTGCTGAAAGTTTGTATGAAACATACGAGCATATGCTTCATAACGATGAAATTGATCTTTATTTTATCGGTGATTTGGAAGAAAATCAGGCTGAAACGTTAACCGAAAAATATTTCAAGCTACCTATACAGCAATCACGAACAGCAAATAAAACGAATGTTACTCATTTTATTTCACATGAAGAACAGGAGATTATTGAGGAGCATGATGTAAAGCAAGGTAAGTTACATATTGGCTATCGAACAGAGATAACGTATTCAGATAAAGATTATTATGCATTGCAATTGTTCAATGGATTGTTCGGTGGGTTTTCTCATTCTAAGCTGTTTATAAATGTTAGAGAAAAAGCCTCACTTGCGTATTATGCTGCCTCACGTATTGAAAGTCATAAAGGACTGATTTTCGTTATGAGTGGTATCGAATCAAAGGAATATGACAAAGCATTATCTATAATTCGGGAGCAAATGGAAGAAATGAAGCAAGGGAATTTTACCGATGATGAAATAGCTCAAACAAAAGCAGTGCTTAAAAATCAATTGTTAGAAATGATGGATACGGCACATGGATTTATTGAAATGGCATATCAAAATGTATTAGGTGGTATACAAAGAACACCACAACAATGGATTGATGGTATTGAGCGTGTGACAAGAGAAGAGTTAATTAAGGTAGGCGAAACGATTCATATAGACACCATTTATTTCCTAAAAGGAACGGAGGGTGCATAATGGATGTAAATCAATTCTCACAATTAGATGAATCATTATACTATGAGAAGTTACCAAATGGCCTTGACGTATATATTTTACCGAAGAAAGGCTTTCAAAAAACGTTCGCTGTATTCACAACGAAGTATGGATCGATCGATAATCATTTTGTTCCTTTAGGTGAAAAGGATGAATTGAAAGTTCCTGATGGAATTGCTCATTTCCTTGAGCACAAGTTATTTGAAAAAGAGGATGGGGATGTTTTTCAAAGTTTTAGCAAACAGGGTGCATCCGCCAACGCATTTACTTCATTTACACGAACAGCATATTTATTTTCAGGCACGTCAAATGTCCAACAAAACCTTGAAACTTTAATTGATTTTGTGCAAGACCCTTATTTTACTGAAGAAACGGTTGAAAAAGAAAAGGGCATTATTGGTCAAGAAATCACGATGTACGATGATAATCCAGATTGGCGAGCTTATTTCGGGGTTATTGAAAATATGTATCAAAACCACCCAGTGAAAATTGATATTGCAGGTACGAAAGAGTCAATCGCAAAGATTACAGATGAATTACTATATACTTGTTATAATACGTTCTATCATCCGAGTAATATGCTTCTATTTATAGTTGGAGCTGTTGAACCTGAGCGTATTATGCAACAAGTTAGAGAAAATCAATCCCAAAAGGAATATCAAGAGCAGCCACCTATTGAACGTTTTTCTCCAGATGAACCTGAAGCGGTTCATGTAACAGAGAAAGAATTACACATGTCTGTTCAGCGTCCAAAGTGTATGATCGGTTTCAAGGGGAGTGCTCCACAAAAACGAGGAATCGAAAAATTAAAAATTGAGCTAGCAATGAAAGTGCTTTTAGACATGATATTCGGTAAGAGTTCACCTTTTTATGAACAATTGTATGAAGCTGGTTTAATTGATGAAACATTTAGCTATGACTATACAGAAGAGGGAGATTTTGCGTTCGCTATAATTGGAAGTGATAGTAGTGAACCGAAGGAACTGTCAAAACGAATAAAACAAATTGCTTTAAATGAACGCGATAAAGTGTTAACAGAGGAACAATTAGAGCGTATTCGTCGCAAAAAGATCGGTTCGTTCCTTCGGTCATTAAACTCTCCAGAATTTATTGCAAACCAATTTACGAGGTACCAATTCCACGATATGAACCTATTTTCAATCGTTGAAGTATTAGAAAAATTAACATTATCCGATGTAAAAGCTTCTGCAGAAGAGTTGTTTCAAGAAAATCGTTTTACAAGTTTTTATATTTTACCGAAAGCAAGCCAGTCTTAATCGGCTTGCTTTTTCCTGCGAAAATAGAGGAGGGATTGATGGGAAATGGAGAGATGGGCATTTATAACTGGTGCAAGTGGTGGAATCGGTCAAGCAATTGCAAAACGTTTAGCAAAAGATGGTTATAATCTGTATCTACATTATTATCAAAATGAACAAGCTGTAACATCATTACAACATGAATTAGACGTTCCATCTTATGTTATTCAAGCTGATTTAACGAAACCAAGTGCAATCGAAGAAATCAAACAACAACTAACTACTTCGATTGATCTTTGTGTGCATAATAGTGGTCGTTCTGTCTTTGGCTTAATTACTGATATGGACAGTGATACTGTTACAGATATGGTGAATCTACATTGCACTGTGCCTTACTTGTTAACGAAGGAAATTATTCCAAACATGGTTTCCAAACGAAGTGGCCATGTTGTATTTATTACATCGATTTGGGGTGAAATAGGTGCTTCATGTGAAACGTTATATTCAATGGTAAAAGGCGGGCAAAATGCGTTAGTAAAGGCTCTTGCAAAAGAGTTAGCACCTAGTGGTGTATACGTAAATGGTGTTTCACCTGGTGCAGTACAAACGGATATGTTGAATACGTTTAGTGAAGCAGATATACAAATGCTAACTGAAGAAATTCCAGCACAGCGACTTGCTGAACCAAATGAAATAGCTGCAGTTGTAAGCTTTTTATGTTCGAAAGATGCTTCTTATGTAAACGGTCAAATTATTGGAGTAAATGGCGGATGGCATACATAGAACCTTATTTTAAGTGATGATGCATAAACACCAAAGATATAGAGAAACTAAACGTGAATCTACTCTTAAAGGAGTGAAGGTTATGTCAGTACTAGACAATTTTGATACGTGGAAAGAATTTCTTGGCGGGCGTTTGCAACAAGCTCAAAAAGACGGTTTAGATAATCGAACTGTTGAGAATGTTGCGTTCGAAATCGGTGATTACTTAGCACAGCAAGTTGAGCCAAAAAATGCTGAGGAAAGAATTTTAGCAGAATTGTGGAAAGTTGCTTCTGATGAAGAACAACATGCCATTGCAAATATGATGGTTAAGCTCGTTCAAGGAAAAGAAGTGCATTAAAGAGAAAGAGAGAGGAATTTTCCTCTCTTTTTCTGTAGATGAATTTAAATAAATGCTTATTATTTGAAAATATATTGTTTATATTATCGTTAATTTTTCATTTTTTTCTTGATATTGTACTTAACGATTGGATTTTATTCTTTCATTTTTCGTCTATATTTCAAAAGTGCCACAAAACTTTCTTCCTATACAGATTAAAGGGTTTTCTATTGATCTAAAATCATTTATTATAGTAATAAATACAATTTAAACCTACATATACTGGATTTTAAACGAATGAATTAGAGAAAGATGCTTTAATAGTAGAGGAGATTGCGTATGGCAAAAAAAGAGTGGTATTTAGAATATGAAATTTCCAAAAACCGCCCGGGTCTTCTTGGCGACATTTCTTCACTATTGGGGATGCTTGCCATTAATATTGTAACGATCAATGGGGTTGACGATATGCGTCGTGGTATGCTTTTGCTTAGCGAATCTACAGAACAAATTAAGCGACTTGAGTCAATTTTACTTACCATTGATAATATAACGATAAAAAAATTGCGCGAACCTAGTTTGAGGGATCGTTTAGCAGTTCGCCATGGTCGATACATACATCGGGAAAAAGATGATAAAAAGATATTTCGTTTTGAAAGAGACGAGTTAGGAGTACTTGTCGATTTTATGGCGGAATTGTATAAAAAGGAAGGTCACAAATTAATAGGAATTAGGGGCATGCCTCGTGTTGGAAAAACTGAGTCAATCGTAGCTGCAAGCGTGTGTGCAAATAAGCGTTGGTTATTTGTATCTTCCACTCTATTAAAGCAAACTATTCGAAGTCAGCTTATTGAAGATGAATATAATCCTGACCATCTCTACATTATTGACGGAATAGTTTCTACTAGACGTGCTTCAGAACGCCATTGGCAGCTTGTTCGAGAAATCATGGCATTGGATGCAACGAAAGTAATTGAACACCCTGATATTTTTGTGCAAGAAACACAATATACATTGGACGATTTTGATTATATTATTGAATTGCGTAACGACCATGATGAAGAAATAACGTATGAAGTCGTTGAAGAAGCTAACATGTCATCGAATTTTGGGTTTTCGGCGTTTGATTTTTAATTAAGTAGGTGAATTAACTATTAATAATAGTTAAGAAAAAATAGAAAGAACACAATGACTTTCATAATTCACTTATGGAACATCGTGTTTTGTGAGTGGATTTGAAATAGAAAGTATTGGATGGTGTTATCATTGAGTGAATTGGGACAACGCTTAAGACAAGCTAGAGCTGAGCGAAATTTAACATTAGAGCAATTGCAAAATACAACAAAAATTCAAAAGCGCTACTTAGAGGCAATTGAAGCAGGTAAATTTGATGTGATGCCAGGGAACTTTTACGCACGTGCATTTTTAAAACAGTATGCTGAAGCAGTTGGCTTAGATCCTGAACAGCTTTTCCATGAGTTTGCTACAGAAATCCCAAGAGCAGATGATGAAGTACCTGAACGAATGACACGGATTAAGCGTGAGCAAAAGGCTGTATCTACGAGAGGAAGTAAGTTCTTATCTTTCTTACCAACGATACTCGTAATTGTATTAATTTTAGCAATTGCTTTATCTTTTTGGTTTTTTAATCAAAATAAGCCCAGCAATTCTGGAAGCGTAAGTGAGGAATCAGGTTCAGGAGTAGGTGGATATGAGGAAGGGATTACATTACCTTCACAAGAAGAACCTGAGGTTGAGAAACCTAAAGTAGATGAGAATGGGGCAGGAAGTGAAGAACCAGTCACTCCAGTACCAGATGAACAAGAAACTGATGAACCGGCTACAGATGAAATGCAATTAGAGAAAATTAATCAGACGGATGGTAAGACTCCTTTAACAACGTACAAATTAACGGGAACGGATAAGTTTGAGATTACGTTGACTGCTAATAAACCTGAGGGTCGAAGTTATATTGGTGTAAAAAGCAATAAAGGCAAATCATACTTTGCCCAAGAGTTGAATAAAGGTCTTTCTAAAACTTTTGATTTAAGTAGCGAAGAAGAAGTAGAGCTTAATATCGGTCGAACGATAGATATTGACATTTTAGTTAATGGACAACCATTGCCATATGCATTTCCTGCAACTGAGAACGTCCATCAAAAGATCATGATTCAATTTGTGAAAAAATGATATTCCTTAAAGAGTCATCAGTGCAGATGGCTCTTTTCTTGTACAAAATGTGTGTTTCATTTATGTTTGGCTTCAATCTATGATGATTTTAGTTGGATGGATATAATAATTTACAGTTCGGTCAGTTTAATGTAACGTATATTCGGTGAGGTTATAAAATCTAGGGATCGATGATTGAATGGAGGATTAGATGTGAATTTACCTAACAAAATTACATTGTCACGTATTATTTTAATTCCAATTTTAATGATTTTTATGCTTGCTCCATTACCTTTAGGTACGGTGAGTATAGGAAATGAATTATTACCAGTGTCTCATATTATTGGAGCGCTCTTATTTATTATTGCAGCTTTAACAGATTGGATTGACGGTTATCTTGCTAGAAAATATGAGCTTGTTACAACAATGGGCAAATTTCTTGATCCGTTAGCGGATAAGTTACTAGTCTCTGCTGCATTGATTTCACTCGTTGAAATTGGTTTTGCTGCTGCTTGGATGGTTATTGTTATTATTGCTAGAGAATTTGCAGTCACAGGGTTAAGACTTGTTGCTTCTGGTGAAGGAGAAGTGCTTGCTGCAAGTCAGCTTGGAAAGATTAAGACAACTGTTCAGATGATCGCAATTGCAGCATTACTTTTACACGACCAGCCATTTCTATCTTTCGGTTTTCCACTCGGTGGAATCATGTTATGGTTAGCTGTTTTCTTTACGCTTCTATCAGGATGGGATTATTTTTATAAAAACCGATTCATATTATTGAAAAGTAAATAATGTGAAGCACACTTAAATGTTACGAGCAATTTATTTAGAGAAGAAGGGGTGGAGATCGTGAACGCTGAAATTATAGCTGTAGGTTCTGAACTGTTACTCGGACAAATCGCAAATACGAATGCTCAATTCATTTCACGTAACCTTGCTGAAATTGGAGTGAACGTATTTTATCATACTACAGTAGGAGATAACCCAGAGAGGCTAGAGAAAGCGATCAAGCATGCACAAACTCGTGTAGATACGATTATTTTTTCTGGTGGGCTTGGTCCAACAAAAGATGACTTAACAAAAGAGACGATTGCAAAGGTGTTAGGGCTCAATCTTATAGAAGATGAACTTGCATTAGTGCGCATTAGGGATTACTTCAAGAAAGTCAATCGAGCAATGACTGACAATAATCGCAAGCAAGCACATGTATTAGAAGGGTCAACGGTATTTCCTAATGACAATGGTATGGCCCCAGGCATGAGTGTGACGGTTGATCAAATTACTTATCTTTTACTACCAGGTCCACCGAAAGAAATGAAGCCTATGTTTGATAGTTATGTCCGTCCGTTCTTGCTGAATCAATTGCATGAACAAACAGTTATTACGTCAAAGATATTACATTTTTTTGGAATCGGTGAGGCACAGCTTGAAACAGAGTTAGAGGATTTGATTGATAAACAGACTAATCCAACAATTGCTCCACTAGCTTCTGATGGAGAGGTTGTTATACGTTTAACAGCAAAAGCTGAGACGGTAGAAAATGCACAAGCATTGATGGTAGAAACAGAGAAAGAGATTTTTGCTCGTGTCGGGGATTATTTTTACGGATATGATGACACAAGTCTTTTTCATGAACTAGTTAAGTTGCTCAAAGATCGTTCAATAACAGTTGCCAGTGCTGAAAGCTTGACAGGTGGCTTCTTCGGAGAATCATTAACGAATGAGAAAGGGGCATCGACAGTCTTTTCTGGTGGTATGATCACTTATTCGAATGAGGCGAAAATGAATTTGCTTGGGGTTGAAGAAAGTACACTGATTCAGCATGGTGCAGTTAGTGAAGAGACTGCTAGAGAGATGGCTCAAAAGGTGCGTGAGCGCTATCAGTCTAACATCGGAATTAGTTTTACTGGTGTAGCAGGTCCAGCAGAACAGGAAGGAAAACCTGTTGGAACGGTATTTATTGGTCTTGCAGATGCTCATTTAACTGAGGTACATGCTCTTACACTTGCAGGAAGCCGTCATTCTATTCGACTTCGTTCGGTGAAGTACGGTGCATACTATTTATTAAAAAAACTGTTAGGTTGATAAGTTGACAGATAACATAAATACAGAAATAAAAAATGTGTAATAAAATAATCTCCAAAATAAGATATTGTACAACGCTTTTTCCATTTTTGAATGAGATGAAAAACAAAAATAACGAATAAGTGTTCGTTTTTTTCTTGGCAAACTGTTAAAAAAGAGATATGATAATGATAGTCTAAAGAGAAATAGTAAGAGAAAGAGGAGGAATTAAGATGGGTGATCGTCAAGCTGCATTAGATCAAGCATTACGTCAAATAGAGAAAAATTTCGGTAAAGGATCCATTATGAAATTAGGAGAACAAGCAGAACAAAGGGTGTCAACAATCCCAAGTGGATCACTTGCATTAGATATTGCTCTTGGAGTAGGTGGCTATCCACGTGGGCGTATTGTTGAAGTATACGGTCCAGAATCTTCTGGTAAAACAACTGTTGCATTACATGCAATTGCTGAAGTTCAAGCGCAAGGTGGGCAAGCTGCATTCATTGACGCAGAGCACGCATTAGACCCTGTTTATGCTCAAAAACTAGGTGTCGATATTGATGAGTTGTTATTGTCACAGCCAGATACTGGTGAACAGGCGTTAGAAATTGCAGAAGCTTTAGTACGTAGTGGTGCTGTCGATATTATTGTCGTCGATTCAGTAGCCGCACTTGTTCCAAAAGCAGAGATTGAAGGAGATATGGGGGATGCTCATGTTGGTCTTCAAGCACGTCTCATGTCACAGGCTCTTCGTAAGTTATCTGGTGCGATTAATAAATCCAAAACGATTGCAATCTTTATTAACCAAATTCGTGAAAAAGTTGGTGTAATGTTCGGTAATCCTGAGACGACACCAGGTGGACGTGCATTGAAATTCTATTCGACGGTTCGTTTAGAAGTAAGACGTGCTGAGACGTTGAAGCAAGGTAACGATATGGTTGGAAACAAAACAAGAATTAAAGTGGTAAAGAATAAAGTAGCACCTCCATTCAGGCAAGCAGAAGTAGACATTATGTACGGAGAAGGTATTTCTAAAGAAGGTGAATTACTAGACATTGCGACGGATTTAGATATTATTCAAAAAAGTGGTGCATGGTATTCATATAATGAAGAGCGTTTAGGTCAAGGTAGAGAAAATTCGAAGCAATTTTTACGTGAGAATGAAAATGTGAAGTTAGAGGTTCATGAGAAAATCCGTCAACATCATGGATTAGATGAAGAGAGTATTCTAGTAAAAGAGGAACAAGAAGACTTAGACTTTGATGCATAATGAAGAGAGCAGGAAGGGATGTAAGAAGTCTCTTTCTGTTTTTTTTTTATTTTTAGAGGTTGTTCTAAAAGTCCTAGGTAAATTATATTCGAATCTTTTTTTAGCTTGCTTATCTATTCCTCACGTATCTGGATGTTTATGTTATCTTTGGCACCTTCTTTATTTGAATACGCATTTTAAAATTGAAATCGATAACAACGATGATCAATTGATAGAGGATTTCGTAAAAAGTTGATCAAATCAACTGTAAAAATTGGAAAAAATGAAAAAATATTGTGAAATAATGCCGTCAGTCAACATCGATCTCTTGACAAGCATTTGTGCCAACTTTACAATTAATATGTATAATTTCAAAATAAAATATTTGGAATTTGACATGGCTTTGTGCTGTAAGTAACTCAATTATGAAAACAGCTCATAAAATGCCGACACAAATGAAATGGACTGTATGCGTATTTGTACAGAAACCTGTGCAATTAAACATACACTACGAAACAATTTGATAGCAAGAGGAGGTGAAGAATATGAATGCGTTAGTAATCATCTCCGCTTTGCTTGGCATCATCGTCGGAGCAGTTGTTGGCTATTTCGTGCGAAAATCTATTGCAGAAGCGAAAATTTCGAGTGCCGAGCATGCAGCGCTACAAATCATTGAAGATGGCAAGCGTGAATCAGAGGCATCGAAAAAGGAAGCGCTTCTTGAAGCGAAAGATGAAATTCATAAACTTCGTACAAGTGCGGAAAATGAAATCCGTGAACGTCGTACGGAGCTACAAAAACAAGAAAATCGTCTGATGCAAAAAGAAGAGAATTTAGATCGGAAGAGTGTGACGCTTGACCAGCGTGAAATAATGCTTGAGAAGAAGGAACAATCTCTCGTAGCAAAACAACAGCAGATTGAAGAAATGGAAAGCAAAGTGGAAGAGTTGTTGCATAAGCAACAGCAAGAATTAGAACACATTTCCGGATTATCTCGTGAAGCAGCAAGAGAGCTTATTATTCAAGAGACGGAAAAAGAGCTTTCTCATGAAACTGCGATTATGGTTAAAGAGAGTGAGAATCGTGCGAAGGAAGAGGCAGACAAGCGTGCAAAAGAAATTCTTTCTGTAGCAATTCAGCGTTGTGCAGCTGACCATGTTGCTGAAACAACAGTTTCAGTTGTTAATTTACCAAACGATGAGATGAAAGGTCGTATCATAGGTCGTGAGGGACGTAACATTCGTACAATTGAGACGCTTACAGGTATTGATTTAATTATTGATGATACACCTGAAGCTGTTATTCTGTCTGGTTTTGATCCTATTCGTCGTGAAACAGCACGTATTGCACTTGAAAAACTTGTTCAAGATGGGCGAATTCACCCAGCACGAATTGAGGAAATGGTTGATAAATCTCGTCGTGAAGTAGATGAGCACATTCGTGAAGTTGGTGAAGAAACGACGTTTGAGGTAGGAGTCCACGGACTACATCCAGATTTAATAAAGATCTTAGGACGATTAAAGTATCGTACAAGTTATGGACAAAATGTGTTGAAGCATTCAATGGAAGTTGCTTATCTCGCTGGATTAATGGCCGCTGAACTTGGAGAAGATGAAAGTCTTGCTCGTCGTTCCGGTTTATTACATGATATCGGAAAAGCAATTGACCATGAAGTGGAAGGTAGTCATGTTGAAATAGGTGTAGAGCTAGCGACGAAATATAAAGAACATCCAGTCGTAATCAACAGTATAGCTTCGCATCATGGTGATACCGAACCAACATCAATTATCGCGGTACTAGTTGCGGCTGCTGATGCGCTATCGGCTGCTCGTCCGGGAGCACGTAGTGAAACGTTAGAAAACTATATACGCAGATTAGAGAAGTTAGAAGAAATCTCTGAATCCTTTGATGGGGTCGAGAAATCCTTTGCGATTCAAGCGGGTCGAGAAATTCGTATATTAGTTAAACCAGATACAGTGGATGATCTTGAGGCACATCGATTAGCTAGAGATATCCGTAAGAAGATTGAAAATGACTTGGATTATCCAGGACATATTAAAGTCACTGTTATACGTGAGACTAGAGCTGTAGAATATGCGAAATAATTTGCTCGACATAAAAAGTAAAGTGGTAGCAAGCCACTTTACTTTTTTTCTGTCTATCATTATGTTGAGATGCTAGAGCTTAGTTTCTGACTACATAGAAGTTTCACTGTAACTTGATTTTTGACTTTAATTTATGTGAAACTAAAACGAACAAAAGGTTACTTTCATAGAAAGAAGGAATTATTGAATGAGAATTCTGTTTATTGGTGATGTTGTAAGTTCACCTGGGCGTGAAATGGTGCAAGAGTATGTACCGAAATTAAAGAAAAAATATCATCCTGATGTAACGATTATTAATGGGGAAAATGCCGCAGGGGGCAGAGGAATCACACAGAAGATTTACCGTCAATTAATGGGCGCAGGTGCACAAGTAATTACAATGGGAAATCATACGTGGGACAATAGAGAAATTTTTGAGTTTATAGATGATACACCAGCACTTGTTCGACCGGCTAATTATCCAGATGGTACTCCTGGTAAAGGTTATACAATTATTAATGCAAACGGAGTTGAAGTTGCTGTTGTAAATGTCATGGGGCGCACATTTTTACCACCTATTGATTGTCCATTTCGTAAGATCGATGACTTATTGATGGAAATTCGTAAACGTACTCCACTTATTTTTATAGATTTTCATGCTGAGGCAACAAGTGAGAAGCAGGCATTCGGTTGGTATGTAGATGGACGTGCGTCAGCAGTTGTTGGAACACATACACATGTGCAAACAGCAGATAATCGTATTTTGCCTGAAGGAACAGCGTATATGACAGATGTTGGGATGACGGGACCATATGATCACATTTTAGGGATGGATAGGGAAGCTGTTATTCGTAAGTTTGTAACACAATTGCCAGTTCGTTTTGAAGTACCTAAGGTTGGGCGCACACAGCTTAGTGGAGTGGTGATCGATCTTGATAAGAAAACTGGTAAAGCGAAAAAGATTAATCGCATTTTAATAAATGAAGATCAACCTTTCTTTGAGTAATGAGGCAAGTTGTAAGATTAAGTACAAGTTATTTTACGTTCAAAATTATTAAGAACCGTTTAATTACTAAAATTGTGTTGTTAGTCTTTACCAACCGTATAGTTGATTTGTGATTATTCTCAAATATGTAATATAATGCATTTTTCTAAAAATTCAATCCATTTAGCAGGAATACAATCTCCTTTCGTGAATATAGTTAGTAGGGAATGAAAAGACCACTAATTCGATCAAGGAGGTTCCAGAAATGGAAATATTAAAAGTTTCAGCACAATCAAACCCAAATAAAGTAGCTGGTGCGCTTTCAGGTGTTATTCGTGAGCGCGGTGGAGCAGAGATCCAAGCAATTGGAGCTGGTGCACTAAATCAAGCAGTGAAGGCAGTAGCAATCGCGAGAGGATTTGTTGCACCGAGCGGTGTGGACTTAATCTGTATTCCTGCATTTACTGATATAATGATTGATGGTGAAGAACGAACTGCCATTAAATTGATCGTAGAACCTCGATAACGAATACAAACCTGTTTGTTCATTTGATGAACAGACAGGTTATTTTATTTTCACAAAAATTATTATTTAGAGGTAGTTGAAGATTACTAAATCTTAAGGAGGAGCATGATGAAAATATTTGATGCTCATTGTGATGTGTTATATAAACTATGGGGAAATGAACATCTTTCCTTTTATAATGACAAAGATTTGCATGTTACATATGAACAACTTCAAATGACTGGAGCAAAGGTACAATGTTTTGCTATATTTGTACCTAACGATGTCCCATATGGAGCAAAATTTCAAGCTGCACTTAAGATGGTAGATTTATTCTATAGTAGAGTCATTAACCCATATGATCAGATGGTACACATTCAAACACGTCAAGATTTGTTAAACCTGAAGGAAGATGAAATTGGTGCAATTCTTTCTTTAGAGGGGGTCGATGCGATTGAAGGTAATGTTCTTTATTACAAAACGTTGTTAAGGCTTGGGGTTCGCTCTGTCGGTTTAACTTGGAACGATGCTAATTTAGCTGCAGATGGTATTTTAGAAGAACGTGGAGCAGGATTAACATCGTTCGGGAAGGAACTCGTAGAGCTTAACAATGAGTATCATATTTGGACAGATGTTTCACACCTAAGCGAAAGAGCATGTTGGCAAGTTCTTGAATTAGCAAAGAAACCACTTGCAACTCATTCAAATGTGAAGTCGTTATGTAATCATCCACGTAACTTAACAAATGAGCAAATTAAGATGCTCATTCAACAGAATGGAAGAATCGGTCTAACATTTGTACCACAATTTCTCCGAAATGATGAGAATGCATCAATAAGTGATCTATTGCGCCATTTGGATTTTGTATGTCGATTAGGTGGAGAAGATTATGTTGGATTTGGTTCTGATTTTGATGGTATTGATGTAATGACGAAAGGGCTTGAAAATTATCGTTGTTATGAAAATCTTATTAATCAATTATTGAATTATTATACAGTTAATCAAGTAAACAAGTTTCTTTTTGAAAATTTAGCATCTGATTTCCTCAGCTAGGATTTCACACAGAATTGTCAGTCAAATTTCGTATGTAAAATGTAAAAAACAAGAAAATTCGACCATAAACGTCTGTAATTGTGAGCTAATCAGACTGAATTGGTTGTTTTTTTTAGTTAAATTGCAAAATTGAATGAAAATACACAAATTTGTCATAAATCAGTTGCTAGGTCTTGCATTTTTATAGTGATAGGTCTAGAATTGAAATCGTTTAGTACATATTTTATCGAGCAATCATTTCATTAAATAAAATGATTGAGTTAATTATTTTAATTAGAAGAGTGCTATACATACTTTTAACTAAAATTGTAGAAATGATTGCATTATAAAGGGGTGTAAAAGATGATCAATCAACTTTCATGGAAAGTTGGCGGACAACAAGGGGAAGGGATTGAAAGTACTGGTGAAATTTTCGCGATTGCATTAAATCGCTTAGGTTATTATCTATACGGATATCGTCACTTCTCTTCTCGTATTAAAGGTGGCCATACAAATAATAAAATTCGTGTCAGCACGACACAAGTGCGTTCAATTTCAGATGATCTTGATATATTAGTAGCATTTGACCAAGAAACAATTGATGTGAATATTCACGAACTACATGATAGTGGTGTCGTAATTGCAGATGCTAAGTTTAATCCAACAATTCCAGAGGACAGCAAGGCAACATTGTATGCTGTACCATTTACAGAGATTGCAACAGAACTAGGAACTTCTCTTATGAAAAACATGGTAGCAGTTGGAGCTTCTAGTGCGGTATTAGACCTTGATGTTGAAGAATTCCGTGAAGTCGTTCAAGAAATCTTCGGCAGAAAAGGCGAAAAAGTCGTTGAAAAGAACATGGAAGCAATTAAACAAGGTGCTCAATATATTAAAGAACAAACGAGTGGTAATGTTCAATTGATGCAACTTGAAAAAGCTGACGGAAAGAAACGCATGTTCATGATCGGTAACGATGCAATTGCAATGGGCTTCCTTGCTGGTGGTGTTCGTTTTATGCCAGCATATCCAATTACTCCAGCTTCAGAAATTATGGAATATTTAATTAAAAAGCTTCCAGAAGTTGGTGGAACAGTTATTCAAACGGAAGATGAGATTGCAGCATGTACGATGGCAATTGGAGCAAATTACGCAGGTACGCGTTCAATTACAGCTTCAGCAGGTCCTGGTCTTTCATTAATGATGGAAGCAATTGGTCTTTCTGGAATGACTGAAACACCATTAGTTGTCGTAGATACACAACGTGGTGGACCAAGTACAGGTCTTCCAACTAAAGTAGAGCAATCGGATTTAATGGCTATGATTTACGGTACACACGGTGACATTCCAAAGGTTGTAATGGCACCAAGTACAGTACAAGAGGCATTTTATGATGCAATTGAAGCGTTAAACATTGCCGAAGAATATCAAATCCCAGTTATCTTATTAACTGACTTACAAGTTTCTCTAGGGAAACAAACGGTAGAGCCGTTAGATTATAACAAAATTGAAGTACGACGTGGTAAGTTAAACCCGAAAGAAGAGCTTCCAGAATTAGAAGCGAAAGAAACGTTCAAACGTTATGAAGTTACTGAAGACGGTGTCTCACCACGCGTAATCCCAGGTATGAAAAACGGTATTCACCACGTTACGGGTGTAGAGCATAGTGAAAATGGTCGCCCGTCAGAGGTTGCAGAAAACCGTAAAGCACAGATGGATAAACGTCTTCGTAAGCTTGATAACTTAGCAGAGAAGTTCCCAACTCCTGTTCACGTGACAAAAAATCATGAAGATGCAGACGTATTGATTGTTGGTTTTAATTCGACTCGTGGTGGAATTGAAGAAGCTATGGAGCGTTTAGAGGCAGATGGGATTAAGACTAATCATGCTCACATTCGTCTTATCCACCCATTCCCAGTTGAACAAATGAAACCACTTGTAGATGCTGCGAAAAAGGTTGTAGTCGTTGAATACAATGGTACTGGTCAACTAACTAGCATTCTTAAGATGAACATAGGTCAACATGATAAAATTGAAAGCATGTTGAAATATGACGGTAATCCATTTAAACCGAATGAAATTCACAGAAGAATTAAGGAGTTGTTCTAATCATGGCAACATTTAAAGACTTTCGTAACCAAGTGAAACCAAACTGGTGCCCTGGCTGCGGTGACTTCTCTGTTCAAGCTGCAATGCAGCGTGCAGCAGCGAATGTTGGTCTTGAGCCACATGAGTTAGCGGTCATCTCCGGTATCGGTTGTTCTGGACGTATTTCAGGTTATATTAATTCATATGGTTTCCACGGTGTTCATGGACGTGCTCTTCCAATTGCACAAGGTGTGAAAATGGCAAACAAAGATTTAACGGTAATCGCATCTGGTGGTGATGGTGACGGTTTTGCAATCGGTATGGGTCATACAGTTCACGCTATTCGACGCAACATTAATGTTACTTATATCGTTATGGATAACCAAATCTATGGTTTAACAAAAGGTCAAACATCTCCACGAAGTGGTACAGGGTTTAAAACGAAAAGTACACCACAAGGATCGATTGAATCTGCTCTTTCTGTAATGGAATTGGCGTTAACAGCTGGTGCAACATTCGTAGCACAAAGTTTTTCAAGTGATTTAAAGGAGCTTACATCACTAATTGAGCAAGGAATTCAGCACGAAGGTTTCTCTTTAATTAACGTGTTTAGCCCATGTGTTACTTATAATAAGGTGAACACGTATGACTGGTTCAAAGAGAACTTAACTAAGCTAAGTGATATTGAAGATTATGATTCTGCTAACCGTGTGCAGGCTATGCAAACGTTAATGGAGAAAGATGGACTTGTTACAGGCCTAATCTACCAAAATAAAGAGCAGAAATCTTATCAAGAGCTTGTTCCAGGTTATGCTGAAGAACCACTTTCACACGTTGACCTGAAAATTAGTGAAGAGCAATTCGATAAGCTTGTATCTGAATTTATGTAAATATTAAAAGTGAGACTGTTGCAACTTTCCATTCATTGAAATGGTAATCATATCATAATTTGTACATCGTTCTCGCTTAAAAAACACCTGATCATCACGTATAGATGGTCAGGTGTTTTCACATCTTTCTTTAGTCGCTTATGAAGGCAATGCTTGCACCAATTAGATCTACCATTTATAATTTTTAATGTTGTACTGATGATCGAAAGGAGTTAATTTTTATGAACGAGCAACAACGAAAAGAAACAACTAAAATTAAGCAATCTAATCCAGGGGACAAAAAATCCCTCAAGGAAAAAACGAGTGAAGACTTTGCGAAGTTTTTTGAAACGACATATGTAGCCCCTTCTTTAAAAGATGCCAAAAAACGTGGGAAAGAAGAAATTAAAGTTCACCGCGATTTTGAAATTCCAGAAGATATGATTGGGGTTGGGAAAGACAAGAAATTTTATATTCGAACGTACGGCTGTCAAATGAATGAGCATGATACTGAAGTAATGGCTGGGATTTTCATGCAACTTGGTTTTGAGCCTACAACAACAACAGATGATGCAGATGTAATTCTGTTAAATACGTGTGCAATTCGTGAAAATGCGGAAAATAAAGTGTTTGGAGAAATTGGTCACTTAAAGCCGCTAAAGCAAAAAAATCCTGATGTTCTCTTAGGTGTATGTGGTTGTATGTCACAAGAGGAATCAGTTGTCAATCGAATCAATCAAAAGCACCCATTTGTCGATATGATCTTTGGTACACATAATATTCACCGTTTACCTCAAATTATTCGTGAAGCAATGTTCTCGAAAGAGAGAGTTGTAGAAGTATGGTCGAAAGAAGGGGATGTAATTGAAAACCTTCCTAAAGTTCGACAAGGTAACATTAAGGCTTGGGTAAATATTATGTACGGATGCGATAAATTCTGTACGTATTGTATCGTTCCTTATACACGAGGAAAAGAGCGTAGTCGTCGCCCTGAAGATATTATTCAGGAGGTGCGTCAACTAGCTGCACAAGGGTATCAAGAAATTACATTACTTGGGCAAAACGTAAATGCGTATGGAAAAGACTTCGAAGACATGAAATATGGTTTAGGTGAATTGATGGATGAGATTCGAAAAATCGATATTCCAAGAATACGTTTTACAACAAGTCATCCACGAGATTTTGATGATCGTCTAATTGAAGTACTTGCTAAAGGTGGAAATCTTGTCGATCATATTCATCTTCCAGTTCAATCAGGTAGCTCAGAAATTTTGAAGTTAATGGCGCGTAAGTATTCGAGAGAATCTTATTTAGAGCTAGTTCGGAAAATTAAAGAAGCCATTCCCAATGTAACACTTACAACGGATATTATCGTAGGTTTCCCTAATGAAACAGATGAACAATTTGAAGAAACGTTATCATTAGTACGTGAAGTTGGATTTGAAAGTGCCTATACATTTATCTATTCACCACGAGATGGTACTCCAGCAGCAAAAATGCAAGATAATATTCCAATGCGAGTTAAGAAAGAACGCTTGCAACGATTGAATCAACTAGTGAATGAGCAGGCAGCAGAGACGATGAAAAATTATATCGGTCAAGAAGTAACTGTACTTGTTGAAGGAGAGAGTAAAAATAATTCAGAAGTACTTGCAGGATATACGGAAAAAAGTAAGCTTGTAAACTTTAAAGGTCCTAAGTCTGCAATTGGTAAAATTGTTAAAGTGAAAATTAATAAGGCAAAGACATGGTCTCTTGATGGAGAAATGATTGAAGAAGTAGCAGAGGTGAACTAAATGGGGAAGTATACGAAAACTGATATTATCGCAGAAGCAAAAGCATTAGCAAAAATGGTATCTGAGACAGAAGAAGTTGATTTTTTCAAACGAGCTGAAGAACAAATTAATAAAAATGAAAAAGTTCAACATTTAATGAAGGCAATTAAAGCTTATCAAAAGCAGGCTGTTAACTTCCAAGCATATGGTAAAGCAGAAGCTTTAAAACAAGCTGAAGAAAAAATAGAAGAATTAACTAAACAATTGGATGAGATTCCAATTGTTGAAGATTTCAAGCAATCACAGCTTGAAGTAAATGATTTACTTCAACTTATTTCATCAACGATATCGAATACCGTAACAGATGAAATTATTAAATCAACAGGTGGAGATGTCCTAAAAGGCGAAACTGGATCAAAAGTGAGTGCTGGTTCTAGCTGTGGTGAAGAGCATTAATAATAGAAGGACCGACAGATACATGTCGGTCCTTTCTGCTTACCAATAAGAATGTATTAACGAAACAACGTGATTCTATCTATCATTAACCCTCAACTTTTTCTAACAACTCTATTCGATTACCAAATGGATCGTAGAAAGAAAAACGTTGTATTCCAGGAATGATTTTTTCTTCATTGATTTTGACTTTGGCGGTTTCTAAATGTTTTCTAGCAGCAGCTATATCCTGTACCTCAAAGGCTGGATGCCTTTTTCCTTTATTCTCGTTGATTGATTCTGTACCGATATGCAATTGAATGTCGCCAGCTTCTAACCAAAACCCTCCATTTGATTTCAGTGAATCAGGTTTTTCTATCTCTTTCATCCCAAGAATGCCACAATAAAAATTTCGCGCCTCTTCTTCCTTACCCAATGGAATACATAACTGAACATGGTCAATACGTTTAAAAGTGATCATTTTCATTCCTCCCCAGTAGTTATTGTACTTGAAAGTATTCGGAAGTTAAATTTTGCTTTTCCTATCACTATCGATAAGAAATTCGTTAAAATTTCATGTACCGTATTTTAATATGATTAATATTTGATTAATTATAGTAGGTTGCTATTTAAAACTTGTTAATGATCTATAGAAATGAAGTTATTGTAAGTATTCAGTACTTTTAAAAAGAATGTCTTAAACGACTTTCGTAGAAGTTTCACTTTATAGTTCTGATTTTTCATGACAGGACATAGACTGAGAAGGAAAGTATACCAATGTTCTATATTGATTACGTTTGTATGTAGGTTGTTGTATCGTAATGTTTCATCATGTTGTAACTCATATAATGATGTTCACTAACGTTATAAAAGGCTAATAAAAAATGTGACTCTTATTAGCAAAAAAAGTAACATTGGGCTAATGTCCTGCATAGGATAACTATGAACCATTGAATGAGGAGGTATTGCTCTTATGTCAGTCGAAAGGGATAGTTATTTAAGAGAGATAATATCAAAGGCTGTTTGTGGGAAGGGAAAAAAATTCACACAGGCAACGAATACGATTACACCTTCTCACAACCCATCTAGTATTCTTGGCTGTTGGATTATCAACCATCAATATGATGCTAAGAAACAAGGTGACGTTGTAGAAGTTGAAGGTACTTATGACATTAATGTATGGTATTCTTACAGCGGAAATACTAAAACAGAAGTTGTGACAGAAACGGTTTCTTACAAAGATATTGTACCGTTATCATCCAAGGATGAAAATTGTATTGTTGACGATTTAGAAGTGATTGTGCGTGTATTACAGCAACCAAATTGCTTAGAAGCAACGATTTCACCAAACGGTGGTAAGGTGATCGTACAGGTAGAACGTGAATTTCTTGCAGAAGTAATTGGAGAAACTAAGGTAGGAATCAAAGTTTTTCCATATGCTTATGAAGCTGAAGAGGAAGTAGAAGACATCAGTGATGCGGAATTAGATGAGATTGATACAGAGTTTTTGGAAGGTAATTCAGATGAATAAAATTAAAAAAGTACGCTTCTTCTAACAGTGAAGAAGCGTATTTTCTATGTGATTGAATGGACCTACTTGGTTGAATCAACTCTTACGTTAAAAAGAATGTGTTATAATAACAAGCGGAGAATATTGAACTTGGAGGAACAGCAATGGCAAAGTATACGCCAATGATTGAACAATATTTACGAATAAAGGCTGACTACACGGATGCCTTTTTATTTTTTCGTTTAGGAGATTTTTATGAAATGTTTTTTGAGGATGCATTAAAGGCATCTCAAGAACTTGAAATAACGTTAACAAGTCGTGATGGTGGAGGAACAGAGCGAATTCCAATGTGTGGCGTTCCACATCATTCTGCACAAAACTATATTCAACAACTCATCGAAAAAGGATTTAAAGTTGCGATATGTGAGCAAACTGAAAACCCAAAACAAGCAAAGGGAGTTGTAAAACGAGAAGTCGTTCAGCTGATCACACCTGGTACTGTGATGGATGGTAAAGTATTAGATGAGAAGGATAACAACTTCATTGCTTCTGTCACTGATTTTGAGGATGGGACATTTGGTGTTATCTATTCTGATTTAACAACTGGTGAAAGTAAGGTGACATTGCTTCAAGGTGATTGGATCGACGTGATTGGCGAACTGTACGGATTATCTGCACGAGAAGTAATCTTACGTGATGATATTGAACAGCATGTTGAGAAGCTGATTAAAGAACGAATTCCTGTTACGATTTCCCATGAGGAACGAGTAAATACTCCTGAGGGGTTAGAAAATCTCGTTGAAGGATTAGAACAGAATAAGTTAAGGAAAACTTCAGGAAGACTTTTTAATTACTTACTACGAACGCAAAAGCGTTCTCTTGGACACCTACAACCAGTAGAATATTACCAAATTAATCAATACATGAAGCTAGATTTACATTCAAAGCGAAATTTAGAACTTGTTGAAACGATTCGTACGAAAGGGAAGAAAGGCTCTTTATTGTGGTTATTAGATAAGACGATAACTGCAATGGGAGGAAGAATGCTACGTCAGTGGATTGAGAGGCCTTTATTAAAGGAACAGTCAATTAATGAACGATTAAGTATTGTTTCAACACTTCTTGAACAATTTTTTGAGCGTGAAGGTTTAAGAGAGCGATTGAAAGAGGTCTATGATCTTGAAAGGTTAGCTGGGCGTGTTGCATTTGGGAATGTGAACGCACGAGATCTTATTCAGTTAAAAAAGTCATTAGAACAAATTCCTGACATTCTTGAGTTAGTTTCTAAGTTAGACCATTCATATACTACTAAATTGGTAAGCGAGATTGATCCATGTTCTGAGCTTCGAGAAATGCTTGATGAAGGTATACATGAACATCCACCACTCTCAGTGAAAGAGGGAGGGATCATTAAGGATGGCTTCCATGAAGCACTTGATCGCTATCGTGATGCTTCACGAAACGGTAAGGAATGGATTGCAGCACTTGAAAAAAAAGAACGCGAACAAACAGGTATTCGCTCATTAAAAATAGGATATAACAAGATTTTTGGTTATTTTATCGAGGTAACAAAGGCCAATTTACACCTGCTTGATGATGATCGTTATGAACGTAAGCAGACATTATCAAATGCTGAACGATATATTACACCCGAGTTGAAGGAGAAGGAATCGCTCATTCTTGAAGCAGAGGAGAAGAGTGTAGAACTCGAGTATGAGATCTTCTTAGAGTTACGTGAGCAAGTAAAGCAGTTTATTCCGAGCCTTCAAGCTTTAGCTAAATTTGTAAGTGAGATGGATGTATTACAATGCTTTGCGACAATTAGTGATGAGTATGGATATGTTCGCCCAGAGTTTTCGAAAGAGCGTAAAGTAGAAATTCATTCAGGACGTCATCCTGTTGTAGAAAAAGTTATGCATGATAATGAGTATGTTGCAAATGGTTGTTTGCTAGAACAAGGGCGTGAGATTCTATTAATAACAGGCCCAAATATGTCGGGGAAAAGTACGTATATGCGTCAAGTCGCTTTGACTGCTATACTTGCACAAATCGGTTGTTTCGTTCCTGCTGAGAAAGCTGTATTGCCAATATTTGATCAAGTGTTTACAAGAATTGGTGCAGCGGATGATCTCGTCGCTGGGCAGAGTACATTCATGGTTGAAATGCTTGAAGCAAAAAATGCACTCACAAAAGCGACACAAGATAGCTTAATATTACTAGATGAAATCGGTAGAGGAACATCTACGTATGATGGTATGGCATTAGCTCAAGCAATTATCGAATATATTCATAATGAAATCGGTGCAAAGACGCTCTTTTCTACTCATTATCATGAGCTAACCGAATTAGAACAAATGTTAAGTCATTTACAAAATGTCCATGTTCGTGCTGTTGAAGAAAATGGACGAGTTGTCTTTCTTCATAAAGTACAGGAGGGAGCAGCAGACAGAAGTTATGGAATACATGTTGCAGAACTTGCCGAATTGCCAGCTCCATTAATTGAACGTGCTAAGATGATTTTAGCGGACTTAGAATCACAAAATCAGCAAGTTAACTCCGAGGAAGTTAGTACAATTGATACGATGGAACCATCTGAAGATAAGCAACTTTCATTTTTTGTTGCTGAGAATAAAGTGAAGGAAAAAGAATTGAAATCATCTAAACAAGAAAATAACGTAGTTGAAGCACTATTACAGTTAGATCTATTAGAAATGACACCAATTGATGCAATGAACGAATTGTACAAGCTCCAAAAGAAGTTGAAAAATAACTGAATAAAATTCATTAAGAGGTGAGATAGATGGGGAAAATTCAACAGTTAAATGCACAGCTATCGAACCAAATTGCTGCGGGTGAAGTAGTAGAACGACCTGCTTCAGTTGTTAAGGAATTATTAGAAAATGCTATTGATGCAAATAGTACTCGAATATCTATAGAAGTGGAAGAAGCAGGACTTGTAAAAATCCGTATTGTCGATAACGGAGATGGCATGGATGAAGAAGATGCCCGCTTAGCATTTGAACGACATGCCACGAGTAAAATTAAAAATGAAAGTGATCTATTTCGAATTTCTACACTTGGATTTCGTGGAGAGGCATTACCGAGTATTGCATCTGTATCTGAATTAGAGTTGAAAACGAGTACTGGAAATCAGGCAGGTACATTTTTGCGGATTTGTGGTGGAACGATTGAAAAACAAAATCGTTCAGATAGTCGAAAAGGTACAGAAATTACAGTAGAAAATCTATTCTATAATACACCAGCTCGTCTAAAATATATGAAAACCGTTCATACGGAATTAGGGAATATAACCGATGTTGTGAATCGGATGGCTCTTGCTCATCCAAATATTTCGTTTCGTCTATCACACCACGGTAAGAAACTATTATATACAAATGGTAACGGTGATCGATTACAAGTGTTAGCTGCGATCTACGGTACAAAAACAGCGAAACAAATGAAGGAAGTGCATTGGAGCTCGCTGGATTTTACAATCCGTGGTTACATTGTGAAACCTGAAATTACACGAGCATCCCGTAACTATATGTCGATGATCATAAATGGGCGATTTATTAAAAACTACGCCTTACTAAAAGCCGTGCAAGAAGGTTACCATACGTTACTCCCGATTGGACGGTATCCGATTGTTTTGCTTCACATTGAGATGGATCCATTATTAGTCGATGTGAATGTACATCCAGCTAAGCTAGAAGTCCGTTTAAGCAAAGAAAAAGAACTGATGGAAATGATTACTGAAGGTATTAAACAGGATTTGAGAAAAGAAACATTGATTCCGAAGATGGAGAAAAAACAGAAAGAACCTAAACCGTACTCCGAACAGCAAGTATTCACATTAGAGCATAAATTGTCACAACCAGTTAGTGAGGAAGTAAAACAGGGTGAACAGCATATTCAAAGGAGTGAACAACACCAAGAATTTGTTCAATCTCCAGTGAAACGTGTACAAGCAACCAGTGAACACGATATGATTAGAGAAACTGCTGTTAAACATGACCTAGATACGCTTGATGAGTTACCTACTGAGGAACTGACTCAAAACGAACAGGAGATTCCGATCTCTAATGCTTCATCAAGGGTGCCCCCACTGTATCCAATTGGTCAAATGCACGGTACGTATATTTTGGCACAAAATGAGAATGGCTTATATATCATTGACCAACATGCTGCTCAAGAGAGAGTTAAGTATGAATATTTTCGTGAAAAAGTAGGCGAAGTAGCTTCTGAAGTACAAGAATTACTCGTTCCGATAACATTGGAATTTACGCAAAAAGAATCACTTCTAATTGATTCTAGACATGAAGTGTTAAGAGAAGTGGGAATCTTCCTTGAGTCATTTGGTCCGCAAAGTTATATCGTACGTTCACATCCACAATGGTTTCCAAGAGGTTTTGAACAAGAGATTATTGAGGAACTGATTGAACAAGTGATTCAATATAAAAAAGTAGACATAAAAAAAGTACGAGAAGAAGCAGCGATCATGATGTCCTGTAAACAATCGATCAAGGCAAATCATCACCTGCGAAACGATGAAATCTTTGAATTGTTAGAAACGTTACGCAAAACAACCGATCCATTCACCTGTCCACATGGCAGACCAATTATCATTCAATTCTCGACATATGAAATGGAGAAGATGTTCAAACGAGTAATGTAAAGTGACAAACCACAAAAGGTGCAGGAACTTTTGTGGTTTTATCATTTACATCAAAGAACTATAGATAAAGTATGTTTTCACGTTTGTAATTATCAAATCTTGGATAAAATAGGGTAGGAATAAGTATCATTAAAAACATGCAACATTTAATTTGTTACTTCTATCTTAGTAGATGTCCTATATTTTGAAGTGAAGACTTTAGAGGATTTACGTTAAACAGTATGAAGTTGGAAGAGATAGAATGGATTGAAATTGCTTTTGCAAGACGCTGTATTACTAAGATAAATACATAATATAGAAAGACACGGTCGACTTGAACACTTATAGGGTGAGGTATAGAATGAGAGAAAAAGTGATTGCAATCGTAGGTCCAACGGCAGTTGGGAAAACAAAGCTTAGTGTTGAGCTTGCGAAAAGGTTGGATGGAGAAGTAATTAGTGGTGACTCAATGCAAATTTATCGAGATATGAATATCGGTACTGCTAAAGTTACAACTGAAGAAATGCAAGGTATTACACATCATATGATCGATATTAAGAATTTTAATGAAACATTCTCTGTAGCAGAATTTCAACAAACAGTTAGACGCCTTATTTCTGACATTAATGCAAAAGGGCGTTTACCGATTCTTGCAGGGGGAACGGGACTTTATATTCAATCTGTCCTGTATGATTATCAATTTTCAGATGCTTCGAGTGACGAAGATTTTCGTTTAGAACTAGAGGAATTTGCAAAACTCTACGGAAATGAAGCGTTACATGAAAAGTTGCAACAAGTAGATATAAAATCAGCTAGTAACATTCATCCGAATAACGTAAGGCGTGTCATTCGTGCGTTAGAAGTTTTTCATGTAACAGGAATGACTATGCATGAATATCAGGAACAACAGTCATTGGAACCTTGTTATCAGGATACGATCATAGGTTTAACAACAGAACGAGACAAGTTATACGATCGTATTAATAAACGAGTGGATGAGATGATTGATAAAGGACTGTTTGATGAAGTGAAGGGTCTTTATGAAGTAGGTCTTAAAGGTACTCAAGCTGGTCAAGCAATTGGTTATAAGGAAGTAATCTCATTCATAGAAGGTCAATGTTCAAAGGAAGACGCAATCAGTCAATTAAAGCAAAATTCAAGGCGTTATGCGAAGCGGCAGTTTACGTGGTTTCGTAATAAGATGGATATTACGTGGTTTGATTTGACTGAAGACCCTTTTGAGCAAAAGCTTGAAGAAATTTTACATTACATTGCAGGAAAGCTAAGTTAAAAGTAGAATGTTTAAGGAGAAAGAGATATAGAGGAGGACTGTAAACGATGAAACAATCCGTCAATATTCAAGACCAGTTTTTGAATCAGCTCCGCAAAGATAACACATTTGTTACTGTATACTTATTGAATGGGTTCCAGCTTAGGGGGACGGTAAAAGGTTTTGATAACTTTACGGTATTATTTGAAACAGAAGGAAAGCAGCAAATGATCTATAAACATGCAATTTCCACATTTGCACCACAACGTAACGTGCAAATTGAGTTCGAATAATTAGGTCCATGTCCTTTTTTGTTGTTTCAATTTCAAAGAAATTTAAAAACCAGCTTTTATTCTAATTGAATAATGGCTGGTTTTTTTATGTGTTTTAAGATTCAGTTGACAGACAAATGATCCTCTACATATTTATAAAATCGTTTCAAGGATAGAGGTGTTTTAAAGCCGAAATATTGTTGAATTGCCTCCGTAGATTTATCATTTTTGATTTGATCCAAAATACAGGTGTTTCGCATATGTTGAGCACATATACCTTTTCTAAGTTCTGAACGAGCTATCTCTTCACGAATCATTTTCTGTATGGCTATTTCTGTTAATCGTTTTGGTGCATTCTTTTCATATACCCACCGATATGTACCTCTTTGGAAATCAAAAGACACGAACAGTGGGTCGGAACTATGGTAACGAGGACGAACAGGTTCTGGGATCGTTTTAATATAACGATAAAGAAGTTGTTTATCATCTTCCATCAATTCAATTGTTCTGGATAAGCTTGATTCTGATTGTATATCGAGTGAGTTTTGTTCAAAGTGAAGGTGCTTCATTCTTAATGAAACTAGCTCTTGTAATGTAAGGCCATAAGTCAATAATAATCGAACGATCATGATGTTTCGATCGATTAATAAATGACGTGAGCGTAATTGATTATCCGTTAGCCCTGATGTAGATTGAAGGGTTTTCATTAATTGTTCCTGTTCTTGTTCAGAAATAAAGTCTGCCTTTTGAAGAGTTTTCTTTTCGAGGTTAAGATTCATTTCTGGTGGTGTATCAGTTAAATTATAAAAAAGATTTAAGCGCTTTAACACAGTGTGAATCCGTTTCATTGTAGAAAGAGAGTAGTTGCGCTCAGTAAATAAATATTGGAAAAATAGTTCGTAATCTGCTTGTGTTAGTTCTTTCCAGTTATTGGAATTGTTGTTATTTTCTTTATAATAACGAAAAAAATCTTCTAAGTCGTAACGATAACGTTTGATAGTCGAAGGTCTACGTCCACGTGCTTGCAAATATTCTAAAAATTTAATCACATCAGACGGTAACGTTACATCATGCAAAGTGTCCATTTTCTTCTCCTCATTCTATTGGCGTATTATTCATCACTTGTTAGATATTTATAATTCTTTCTTTATTATAACAAAAGTTTTGAAATACGCCTTATATAAGGGAAAAAGCAGTCAGTCAAGAAATAAAAAATGGGCATTTATCACACTTTTTTTTAATTCACTCATATACTAGTGAAAAGGGGTGAGTGGTGTGCAGCAACCATTATCAACAAAGAAGAATGGACAAATCAACATTGTTCTGAAAAAAAATCAGCATGAATACTCCACTTTGAAAGAACCTCCCGCAGAATTGCAGCAGAAAATTGATGTCATGAATGAACATATTCCGTTAAAGCAAATTGAAACTGAGATGGATAAATTAATTGGTTTACAAGATATAAAAGAAGTTTTAAGAGAAATGTATGCATGGTTATATGTAAATGAAAAACGAAGAGAAGTGGGATTAAAGGAAAGTAGTCAAGCGCTCCACATGATGTTTCGTGGAAATCCAGGGACAGGTAAGACAACGGTTGCAAAATTGTTAGGTAAGCTGTTAAAAGATATGAATATATTAACGAAAGGTCATTTGATTGAAGCTGAAAGGGCAGATTTAGTTGGTGAATATATTGGTCATACAGCACAAAAAACTCGGCAGCTGATAAAAAAATCACTAGGTGGAATTTTGTTCATAGATGAGGCATATTCGCTTGCAAGAGGTGGTGAAAAGGATTTTGGAAAGGAAGCAATTGATACCCTTGTTGCACACATGGAAGAGCAACGAGAACATTTTATTTTAATTTTAGCTGGTTATCCGAAGGAGATGGAACATTTCTTATCGTTAAATCCTGGTTTAAAGTCGAGGTTTCCAATTGTAATTGACTTTCCTGATTATAAAGTTGATGAGCTAATGGAGATTGCAACACTTATGTTTGAAGAAAGGGAATATGACGTTTCAACTGAAGCATCAATGAAGTTAAAGCAACACCTAGCACAAAAAGCATCTTATAAAAAGGACTTCAGTAATGGACGTTACGTACGTAATATTGTAGAAAAAGCGATTCGTTCACAGGCAATCAGGCTTCTAGAGCATAAAGAATTTACGAAAAAAGACTTAATGACGATTAGAAGCCATGATCTTTCCTTTCAAGAGTAATATTTAATATTTACATGTTATTTGATAGAGGACGATATGGTAATTTCCATCTATAATGATATGAAACCATTCGCAAGATGACGACTAACGATAACAACAGATAATAATGCCAACTACTTGTTGCAATACCAAGACCAATCACAAGTCCTGCAAAAACAGCCCAGAGTGCGTATATCTCTGAACGTAAAAATACGACAGGTTTCCTGCGAGCAAGTACGTCACGGATCATCCCACCACCGCTACCTGTGAGAACTGCAGCTACGACAACGGCACTTAAAGGGTGGTTCATGGCTGTGGCGTATAATGCTCCTTGGATTGCGAAAGCACCTAGTCCAACGGCATCAGTGAAAGTTCCAAATTTCTTCCAAGGTTTTAAAATGCTATTTGGAAAGAAGAATAGTAATGTGATTACGATGATAGCAAGTGTAAAGAGTGTACCTTGCTCCCATAGTGCGGATACAGGAACACCGATTAGTAAATTCCGTATCGCTCCGCCTCCAAATGCAGTTGCTAAGCCTAATATATAAACTCCGAAAATATCATATTCTTCTTCCATGGCAACAATTGCTCCACTAATTGCAAAGGCAACAGTACCAATGATATTTAAAATATCCCAAGACACGTGCTCAGGACCTCCTTTTTCATTGTTGTAATAAACTATGTTTGTTGAAATGCTATAGTTAATAAAACTTTCTTTTTTAAATATGTAATTACCTCAAGGAATGGGGAGGATGAGAATTACAAACGCATGCCTAACTGTATTCAACGTAAGAATTTTAATCGTTATCAATTAAAACATCAAGTGATTTGTTCATAGGTAATGCTCGTTAATGAGTTATTTTACAAAAAAAATTTTGATATATAAAAGAAGATTAGTACATCAGCTTATCAGTTTGGTATACTGTCAACAGGTAACTAGATGAAGGTCAGAAAGAGGGAAGAAATTGAATCAAGTACAAGTAAATGAAAAAGAGCGGGTCGTATTAATAGGCTGTAAGCTTAATCAAGGTGATTCTGAACGTTTTCAATATTCAATGGATGAGCTTGCTGCATTAGCTGAGACGGCAGGCGCTGAAGTGCATGCGGTGTTCACTCAAAATCGTGATCGTATTCATCCAGCTTTATATATAGGTAAGGGTAAAGTAGAAGAACTTGCAACTTTCGTAGAAGAGATCGAAGCGGACTTAATAATCTCAAATGATGAACTTTCACCAAGTCAGTTGCGTAATTTAGGTAACACGATTGATATACCAATTGTCGATCGTACACAGCTCATTCTCGATATTTTTGCAAATCGAGCCCGAACTAAGGAAGGGAAATTACAAGTCGAACTTGCTCAACTGCAATATATGTTGCCTCGTTTAGTTGGACAAGGCACTGCTTTATCACGACTTGGAGGAGGTATTGGGACACGAGGTCCTGGTGAAACAAAGTTAGAAACTGATCGACGTCATATTCACCGCCGTATAGATGAAATCAAACGTCAATTGAAAACTGTTGTTGCACACCGAGAACGTTATCGTAGTCAACGGAAGAGAAATCAAACGATTCAAGTTGTCTTACTCGGTTATACGAATGCTGGAAAATCAACAATTTTCAATCAGTTAACAGAAGCTGATGCCTATGCGAAAGACCAATTGTTTGCCACACTTGATCCATTAACGAGAAAAATTCAATTACCGAGCGGGTTAACAGTATTACTTACAGACACAGTTGGATTTATTCAAGACTTACCAACTACATTGGTGGCTGCTTTTCGTTCCACATTAGAAGAAGTAAAAGAGGCTGACCTCATGCTTCATGTAGCAGATTCATCACACCCTGATGTTTTTCAGCATGAGCAAACTGTACATAAGTTGTTAGATGAGTTGGATGCAGCGAACATTTCAATGCTAACCGTATACAATAAGAAGGACTTATTAGAAGATGCATTCATACCAGCAAAAGGATTGGATTCACTTCAAATAAGTGCATATGATGATGATGATATTATTCAATTATTACAGACGATTGAGGAGAAACTCCAAAAGCAAATGGAACCATATCGAGTTCTGCTTTCACCTGATGAAGGAAAGCTGCTCGCTCAATTGAAGCAAGAGACGATCGTTACACAGAGAAAGTTTGATGAAGAAAGAGAAGCGTATCGTGTACACGGATTTGTACAGCAATCACATCCGTTATATACAACGTTAAAGAAATATGAGAGATAGAGAAGGAGTTTATTCAGCATGTTGCAATACCACCCTAAGTTAAATGTTTTAATAGAAGAAACGGAACAAGTTATTGCTCCAATTCATCGCCAAATGGAGAAGGTTGCAGAGTTGCACCAGTTCCGTGTATTAGAATCATTTCGAAATCATCGAGTAAGTGATTTTCATTTCACACCATCAACAGGTTACGGATATGACGATCTCGGTCGAGATACACTTGAAGAAATATACGCTGACGTATTTGGTCATGATGAAGCAATTGTTCGCCCGCAAATTATTTCGGGTACACATGCTATTTCAACCGCATTGTTCGGTGTATTACGTCCTGATGATGAGCTTGTGTACATAACAGGTAAACCATATGATACGTTAGAAGAAATTGTAGGTATTCGAGGTAATGGAACTGGTTCGTTACGAGATTTTAACATTAGCTATCAAGCAGTCTCACTTACAGATGAAGGATCAGTTGATTATGAAGCTGTAAAAAAAGCAATTACAAGTAAAACAAAAATGATCGGTATACAGCGCTCAAAAGGGTATGCATCAAGACCTTCATTTAATATAGAAGAGATTGAAAAAATGATTCAGTTTGTCAAAGGAATAAAAGAAGATGTTATCGTATTTGTAGATAACTGTTACGGGGAATTTGTAGAAGAACTAGAGCCCTGCCATGTTGGAGCGGATTTAATCGCTGGTTCTTTAATAAAAAACCCAGGTGGAGGACTCGTTAAGACAGGCGGTTATTTAGTCGGAAGAAAAGATTTGATTGAGCAGTGTGCATTTCGATTAACATCTCCTGGAATAGGGAAAGAAGCGGGGGCTTCTTTATATAGTTTACAAGAAATGTATCAAGGCTTTTTCTTTGCGCCTCATGTTGTTAGCCAAGCGTTAAAGGGTGCTGTTTTCACAGCAGCACTGTTAGAGAAGATTGGAATTACAACAACACCAAAATGGAATAGTAAACGAACAGATCTTATTCAGTCTGTTACATTTGAAGATCCAGATATGATGACGGTGTTTGCTCAAGCAATACAACAAGCTTCTCCTGTTAATGCTCATGTAAAACCGACAGCAAGTTATATGCCTGGTTATGAAGATGATGTCATCATGGCAGCTGGCACATTCATTCAAGGTGCAAGTATTGAATTATCAGCGGATGGTCCGATGCGTCCACCATATGAATGTTACGTACAAGGTGGTCTAACTTATGAACATGTAAAAATTGCAGTTTGTTCAGCAGTTTCACAACTGATTGAGAAAAAGATTCTCACGCTTGATTGAGAAATTTAGATTAGGTAAAGTACAGTAAACTCTCATGAGCTGTACTTTACTTATTATGTGTATTGCAAAACTTCACGTTAAAATCAAAATTCGGAAAATTCCGATGTGAAAAAACCTAACATACAATTGACAGTAGAACTTACATTATGATATATTATGATCAAGTTAGGAATGAAATAATACATATTTCAACAAGATTGGAGGGGTAGAGATGAGTGACAACATCCGTCGTCATATGCCACTATTTCCGATTTCAATAGTGAAACAATTGACAGAATTATCTGCGAGACAAATTCGTTACTATGAGGAGCATAACTTGATTAAACCAGCACGAACAGAAGGTAATCGACGCTTATTCTCATTTAACGATGTGGATACATTGTTAGAAATAAAAGAATTGATTGACCAAGGTGTAAATTTAGCAGGAATTAAGCAAATTTTTGAAGTGAAATTACAGAATGAGCAACCAGTACTTACAAAGCAAGCTGACGCAGAAACGACGAAAGATTTAACAGATACAGAACTACGTCGCTTGTTGAAGAATGAATTGATGCAAGCTGGTCGTTTCAATCGTACAGCCCTCCGTCAAGGGGAAATGTCAAGATTTTTCCATTGATTTTTTATAAGTTATTTTATAAATATATATAATAATGCACACTTACTTAGGGGAGGAAGAAAAAGATGGCTAAATATACAAAGGAAGATATTTTAAGACTTGCTGATGAGGAAAATGTTCGTTTTATTCGCCTACAATTTACAGACATGTTAGGAACGATTAAAAATGTAGAAATTCCTAAAGGTCAACTAGAAAAGGCGTTAGCAAACGAAATGATGTTTGATGGTTCTTCAATTGAAGGTTTCGTTCGTATTGAAGAGTCAGATATGAAGTTACACCCTGATCTTGATACATGGGTAGTATTCCCTTGGACAGCTGAAAAAGGTAAGGTTGCACGTTTAATTTGTGATGTGTACACACCTGAAGGTAAACCATTCGCAGGTGATCCACGTGGTATTTTGAAGAAGGTATTAAAAGAAGCTGAAGAAATGGGCTTCACAAGCTTTAACATTGGACCTGAGCCAGAATTCTTCTTATTCAAAAATGATGAGAAGGGCGAGCCTACACTTGAATTAAATGATAAAGGTGGTTACTTTGACTTAGCGCCTACTGACCTAGGTGAAAACTGCCGACGTGATATTGTGTTAGAGCTTGAAGACATGGGATTTGAAATTGAAGCTTCTCACCATGAGGTTGCTCCAGGTCAACATGAAATTGACTTTAAATATGCAAATGCAATTAAAGCATGTGACGATATCCAAACGTTCAAACTTGTCGTTAAAACAATTGCACGTAAGCACGGTTTACACGCAACATTTATGCCAAAACCATTATTCGGAGTGAACGGATCTGGTATGCACTGTAACATGTCATTATTCAAAGGAAGCGAAAATGCATTCTATGATGAGGGTGGCGAACTTCAATTAACAGAAACAGCTTACCAATTCATCGCTGGTATTCTTGAGCATGCTCAAGCATTTACAGCAATCACAAATCCAACGGTTAACTCATACAAACGTTTAGTACCAGGATATGAGGCACCATCTTATGTAGCATGGTCAGCGAAAAACCGTAGCCCATTAATCCGTATTCCAGCATCTCGTGGAATGAGCACACGTGTTGAAGTACGTAGTGTTGATCCATCTGCAAACCCATACCTTGCAATGGCAGTTATGCTTGCAGCAGGTCTTGATGGAATCAAAAAAGGCTTAAAAGCACCTGCTCCAATCAACCGTAACATCTATGTAATGAGTGAAGCAGAGCTTGAAGAAACTGGTATCAAACAATTACCATCAACTTTATCTGAAGCATTGAAGAAGTTCAAATCAGATGAGATCCTATACAATGCACTTGGTGAACACATCTCTGAACACTTCATTGAAGCGAAAGAAATCGAATGGGATATGTTCCGCACACAAGTACATCCATGGGAGAGAGAGCAATATTTATCTCAATATTAATAGATAAACGTTGATATAACAACGTTTTGCAGGTGGTCAAAAATGAACTAGATTATCTAGTTTCGTTTTTGCCCACTTTTTGCCCCTTAATTGCCCCCTAAAATGAGCAAAAAAAAATTATCTTAATAAATTTTTCATGTAATCATCGTAGTTGTCCACCGATTCTTTTTCTAGCATTTGTGATATGTGTGCATACACATCTGAAGTAATCGTAATTGATTTATGACCTAAATCGTTCCTGGATGAATTTCATACTCGCATCAGATTCAAGTAATAAAACTGCATGAGTGTGTCTTAATCCATGAATAGGAATTTTGGAAATCCTGAATTTTTCAATATTCTATTTAGCGCATTAAATAGGGTGGATTTAGGTAAGAAATCTCCATTTTCACGGCAAAATACTAATTCGTAATCGTGTTTATAAACTTCATTAAAAACAACTTTATTCTGGTTAACAATCTTCAAATGGTTTTTAATTCTTTTAGTAATGAATCCCCAATTTTAATTTTTCTTTTTGAATCGTAAGTCTTTGTCAGTCCAAATAATTCTTCACCATCTTTTGCTTGAAAGTCTAAAGTCTTTTCAATTGAAATGATCCCTTTTTTAAAATCAACGTTCTTCCATTGGAGTGCAGCTACTTCACCTTTTCTCATTCCTGTTTCTATAAGAACTTTGAAATATATATAATAATTATAATTATCCTGTCTAGCTACTCTTAAGAAAATAGGTATTTCACTTGAATCAATATACTGGAATTTTTTTTGTCTTGTCTAGCTTTATTAGGGATTATTGCGTTCTCACAAGGGTTATTTTCAATTTTCTTGAGTGGATTGACTGCAGTTGCCATAGTGTTAAACATAGTAGAGTGAATAATTTCTATAGTACGTTTACTATAGTCTTGTTTGGATAAAAAGCAGGGTTAAAACTTATAAATGAATATAACAGCCTCAAACCGTTGATGCTAAGAAGCTTTAATAATGACAACAGACCTATAATAAAGCTAGGTTTAGAATATGAGGATGAAGAGGGTAGTAGCTTAGAAAATGACTACATTAAACAAATTAGATCTAAGTACTGGCGCACTCTATTTAGCGATGATCAATTTATGGGACTATTTACAAGTAATTTAAAACGAAAGTATTTACAACATGTTGAAGAATTAAAGGACTATGATTTTTCTTTTTATAATATCTACACACTAAGAATCCAGCTAAATAAGGAAATGATCCAAGGGGTGGAAGATACGATATTAAATCTGTTTGAAGAATTTAGCCACAAACATTATTACTACGAAACATCAAAGAATATCTATTTATACAATGGATGGAAAACGAATAAAGCCCATAAAATCAACAAGAAGGTTATCATTCCTTTAAGTGGCTATAATGATTTTTGGGGAAAGTATAGTCCAACAGACTATAAAGTGCTAGATAAGCTAAAAGATATTGAAAAAGTGTTCAATTACTTAGACGATGGCAAATCCGAAGAAATTGTCATTAATCAAACTTTAAAAATGGCTGAACACTATCAGGAAACTAGAAAAATAGAATTGAAGTATTTTTATGTGACATTTTATAAAAAGGGAACATGCCATATAGAATTCAAGAATTCCGATCTATTGCACAAATTTAATTTGTTTGGATCACAAAGAAAAGGATGGCTGCCTCCTTCATACGGGAAAACAACCTACAAAGATATGACAGCAGAAGAAAAACAGGTCATTGATCAGTTTTAGGGAAAAGAATCATACAGTAAGGTAATGAATAATAAATCATATTACATTACTGACAACAATGAATTATTAAAATTAGCTTGTACATACGATGAAGATGTAAATATTAATAAGCTACAAATTATGGTGAACGGATCTGCTGCTTCTCTCCCAGAAAAAGTAACTATCGAATACTTTGAAAATCAAACATACAAAGTTCACTCAGTTCAGTCAATTGTATTAGCTAAAGACAAGTTTCTAACTTTGAATATTGATGGTTTATCTTCGAATAAATTTCGAATAAAATTTGAATCTCAATATGATCACCCAAATTATCCTTTAAGAATAAATAACTTAAGATTGTCAACTGATTTTAGTATGCATAATTTTAAAACTCGTATATTAACAGGTGGATTTGAATATGATGACACGGAAAACGAATGGAGTAAATACCTTATCAACAGTGATTTAAACGGAACTATTACACCAGGGAATCATGAATATTGGAATATAAATGGTGTAGGAAGCTGGACTTCAACATCACCAACAGTAGCACCAAGTCAAAAAGTGATTCAAGGTGGAAACAATACAGTAACTGACTGGACATACCAAGAGACAACAAATACGGCAGGTTTCCGTCCTGTTTTATTTATTGATAATGACCATGACAATACAGAAGGTAGCGGTGAAGTGGTATTAGACATCGTACCTGAAAAAGAAACAATTAATCTTAATGAAACAGTAACTGCAGATTTAGTCATTGAAAATATCAGTGAAATTGCTGCTGAAGACATTAAGCTAGCTTATGATAATGAAAAGCTAGAATTTGTTGGCTTTGAAGAAGTAGATGGAATGAAATTAGTAAAATCAATTGAAGAAACAGAGAATGAAAAGTTACGAGTTATCATTGCAAGTAAAGGTGAAGCAAACATTGTAAATGAACGAGAAGTATTGTTGAAACTGAAATTCAAGGGTATTCAGACAGGCGAAGCTCTTGTTGACCGTATGATGTGCCGAGTTACAGATGGTATTGCAATGGAAAGAAATTTAGCTGATGAAGAGTGTGATAAAGGAACAATAACAATAGAAAGGTTAATGGACGTTAACCACTCTGGAGAATTTACTTTACTTGATTTAGGTATTGGTGCAAGGAATTTATTTAAAGACCCATCAGAGCCAGCGCTTGCAATCTATAACACTGATATAGTTGCAGATGGGGAGATTAATGAAGATGACCTATTAGAAATAGGGAAATTCATGTTAGAGAATCCAAATTACGAAACGAATAATTAAATTGATTAGCCCTGATGTGTTCAGGGCTTTTATTAGTTTTTACTTGGCATTCATAGTGTATTATCAGCATTATTTTTAAAATATCGCTTCTCAATAAATTTAGTAAATATAAATAGTATCCAACCTATTATGACCATTTGACCAGTTAAGATATAAAATTGAGGAAAAAAGATGGCTAAAATAAAGCCTATGATTCCTATTATAAAGAAGCAGGTATATAGTAAATCAAAAATATGTTTACTCTTAGTTGAGCCATCTTTACATTTATTATTTAACAAAATCCTTACGTCCTCCTATACAATCATTTTTCAATCTCATGACCGAATGCTTCACTTAATGCCCATTCAAAAACATAGCAATCTTCTTATTAGAAAATCCGTTTTGTACATACATTTCATATGTTCTTCTAAGTGCCACAACAGAGTTATCATAAATAGCTTCAGTATCAAAATTGCCGAAGGTTTGATAGGCTATTTCATCATATTCATTTTGAGTAGTTAGTAATACACCTTGTGATTCTAATTCTTCAATTGTTTGTCCGTCTTTTTTAACTATAATTTCGTAACTCTTCATTCTCCCTCCTAATTTTTTGTCAATTAATACATTATTTCGTCAAAACGTGAGATGATCCTTTGTAATTATGATGACAAATTGGAGAAATATGAAAGACCACTAAGCGTAGTAACATGGCTCAATGGTCTTAGATTTGGTGATGTCTAATAGTGTGAATGTCTTTAAGACATTGTCTTACTGTCTTTAAGTATTACATTGAACCAAATTGAAGTAAGTAGCCATCGTAGCTGCATATGTTGCTTCGTTCATATCATCACCTGTTGCTGTTCTACCAAACTTATCACACAAGTCTATGTAGTCCTGATATAATAATCATAGCGGTTTTTTAAGGTATGAACAGATTACTTATTAAGTGTAATCAATGAAGGAAACGGTAGTTAAGTGGTAGTATGAAAGGATTTGAATGTATTGTTTAAAATAAAAGCTTATTTTCAATTAGTTGACTTAGAAGAAAGGATTAAATGTTTTAAAAATAAAAACCGTGAAAAATTATTCGTGGATATAGATGACGCTGAAAACATGATGAAAATTATAAATACGACGGACAGTAGAGGTAGAAGTAAATTCAATTTTGACTATGTATTAGTGAGATTTTTAATAAAATATAACCGAAGAGATATTGTGAATTTTTATTCACCAGGTGATGATACTGATTTATGGTATCAGTATCTATGCCTTATTGAAGATTTCTTTAAGCATAATCATGCTGAAAGTTCATACGGTCTTGAATATTATGATATGGGGATTGAAAATCTCGATGATGATCAGCTTCATTTTTATATTAAGTTAGAGCATGAATATGATAATGAAATATCTGCAATTCTCCCTAAAAAAGATTTTCTCCAAGAATTAATTAAGGCTTTAAAATATTTTTTGAGGAAGATGGAGGAATATGGGGTTTTTGAACGACAAATACAGTTAGGAAAAATGAATTTAACTGATCAAACTGATTTATATAATCGTATTGAGCAATGTGAAATGTATACAGAAAAACTCTAACTATCAAAAATTCGAATAGAAAAATTAGAAGTTCACAATTAATGGAGAAAAATATAGAGAATTTCTTTAAACCTCGTTACTTTTTATTAACAAAAGTTGATCAACAATTTTACTTAAAGTGGGAAACAGTAGAAGGTATCATATTTGATGAAGCAAGAAAAAATCCTGAACATATTACATACTTAATGGCACAAGACATTGGGATATTTATGGGAGGGATTACGAAATATCAGTTATTTCAGAAGAAGAATATAGAAACTCTATAAGTGAAAAATTTAAATAGATGTCATGAAACAGTAATTAACCTTCCTTTAAAAAGAGGAGAATCATGAAAATGAGAAAGTTAATTTTACTTGCTTTCTTAATCTCACTAACTACTATTATTGTAGTTTTTGCTATCAATTTTATAAATCAAGAAAGAAATACGACCATCACTTTATCAAGTGAACTAACCTATAATGGCGTTTCAAATGGATATGACGAATATCTTTACACCCTTACAAACTCAAATCTAGAAGTAGCAACAGTAGAATTTCTTTCAAATAATGAACTTACTATAAGCATTAGAGGAGAAGCTGTCCCCACAGTTAAAACTGGTAAGAGGACATTTGAATACGATAAAAAAAAGAAAACTTTCAAATTAGAAACTGGAGAAAAGGTTACTTATAAGATCAAAGTCAATAGGGATTTGCTATTGCCAGGTGATTATGAACTTCGAGTATCACTTGCAGCCAAAGATATTGAGACTCCTCTACAAAAAAATAAATCAAATGAGTTTTCTATCGAGAATTAATTTGTGGTATGAGATGTATAGTTCACTGAATTCTAAACTAGGGGGCATTACTCAATGGATGCCGTTTTAGAACACAATTGGTATATTGAAATGCATGATATATCATGATAATATAAATTTTCTGTTTGAAGGACAGAGAGACTGATGAAGAGAAGCGATTCTTTTCATCAGTTTTTTTTTTTTTGTTAATTAATTCTAACTATTGAAAATAATCTGAATTAAATGTATGATATTTGTATATTTTACATAAATAAGGAGGTAATTTCGTGTCTAAAGTAAAGAAAATCTTAATGTGTTTAACGATGGCTACAGTATTTACAATTGGTGGATTTGCTTTTGGAACAGTTGATGAAGCAGAAGCAGCATGTGCAAGTAGGCTCCCTGTTTGGTGTGACGATTAATTATAAAAATTGAGCTACGAGTTGATAGTATGATAATATAAATATTTTGTTTGAAGGAGACTGATGAGAAGAAGTAATTCTTTTCATCAGTCTATTTTTAGTGATAAAAGTATTATTTTATTGATAATTTTGATGACTATGTAAATATTAAAAAGATGATCTCCATAGATTAGTACAGAGATCATCTTATACTTCTAATTACTCCAAATCCAACCAGAATATTCTGCAGTGAAACGATCTCCTCCAATTAGTGTTTCTGATTCACCAGTCCATTCTAACCAACCACATCTTTCTCCCTCGCAATACCATTCTTTCTCAGGTGCTTTCATTTGAGACCAGTGATAAGTGAACCATTTTGATTCTATGTATTTACCATCTGCAAGTGCAGAACTAGGTGTCATGTTAGCAATTGCTATAACTAATGCAAGCATTAAAGTCCATTTCTTTAACATAAATAATTCACCTCCTATTAATATAGTAAATAATAACATAATATTATAAAAAAATTACAATATTTTAAATATTTGAAAGTTATAATGAATTCTCGTTTCTGAAGATGAACTTTTAAAAATGTTAATACATACTTTTGATCCAAGTGATTTTTATTACTACTATAGTTTTAATCACTGGGCAGATACATATTATGATTTTGCTAATTAAAAGAATTATCCAGTTATGGGATTAACAGATACAGAGAAACGTAATACTCCTATCAAAAGGGGACAAATAGCAGAAATCGTTTCAAGTACACAAGGAGTCAACTACAACGGTAGGGATGTTATTCATTACCTTTTAGCAGAAGGATTGGCGAAGGAGAAAGATGTAAATAACATCACTATTGATAATTTCGCAGGAGAAGATACTTTAACACGAACAGAAGCTGTGCAATTTATTTACAATGTGCTTGAAAATGGGAAACAAGATAGTGGTGGTAAGCCAATAATGAAAGAAAGACCAGTTCAATCATCTGATCTAAAAGAATTAAAGCCACTACCAGACGAGGGAAAAGATATAGAAGAAGTGAATGAGTCAACACCACCTACAACTGAAATTGGTAGTGTATCAGCAAAAGAATTGTTTGATAAAACTGAAGCTTATGCGAAAGAATTGGGGTATGTTAAAACTGACTTTTTAAATACTACAGGAAGATTTTCTGAAGGAGAAGGAATTACGGCTGGTGTAGATTTCGTTCAGAGTACAGGAGATTTTAATAATTTGATTTCATTTGGTGTTAGAGATTGGAACAATTCCAAGGATGTACTGTTATTTAAAAGAACCCTTGAAAATTATGGTATTGAATCATCTGAAGTTGTGGATGCAATCGACATGTTAGAAGTAGAATCTGGTATAAAGATGGAAGCGCAAGGGAAAGTCTTCTCTTTTAGTAAATGTCGAATAGATGGTTGTCTTAATGTCTTTTTTACTATTTGGGATGAATAATGGGAGTTAAAGAAGAATTTTAAAATGCACTATTTTAAATGAGGTCATTAAAATCATGGTTTTATTAAGAAGAGTTTATTAATTAGACAGTATGTAATGAAATGATGAAACTGGACACACTAACAAAAGGTGTGTCTTTTCAATTTGAGTAAAACTAAATTTTATGAGAGAATTGCCACTAGGTAAAAAACACCATGGAGGGCAATTTTATGAAAAAAGTTTAATAATCGGAGCTACATTATTAACTCTAAGCCTTGGACAAACTGTTCAAGCAGCGGATATTTCAGAATCTACACCATTAGTAGCGGCTGCAACGAAAAAAGCAAATATTCAATTGAGTGATAGTAATGGACACTGGGCGCAAAGTGACATTGAGTTTATGGTTGAACAAGGTGTAATCGGAGGGTTTCCAGATGGTACGTTCAGACCAAACGATACAATCACTAGAGCTCAATTTAGTAAAATTCTTGCAAGATTAATGGAAGTAGATAGCAACACGAAGTCATTTAGTGATGTAAAAGGACACTGGGCTGAAGGTAAAATTAACGGTTTAGTTAAAGAGGGTGTCATTGAAACTAGTGAATATCCAAATGGTTTTGAGCCAAATAAGGATATTACACGTCTTGAGATCAGTAAAATGGTTGCCAGAGGGCTTGCTGAAGAAAGTTTACTTTGGAAAGCTGTTCTAGAAGGTTTCGGAACACTTGAAGCTATTAAACTACCATTTAGTGATCAAGATGAAATGAGTATAGCAGATATGCCTTACATCGCATTAGCAAATAGTTCAGGCATCGTAGGTGGCTATCAAGATGGGACATTCAAGATAAACCGTTCAGCAACTAGAGCAGAAGCAACAGTAATGTTGAAGCGTTACTTAGATGCGAAGAACAAAAAGCCTGTTTTAAGTGAGTTATTGGAGAAATTTAAAGGTGAACCAAATCTTCATCAGTTCTCTAAAGCAGAGTTAGAGAATTACATTGATAAGGAAGCGGATTTAGAGCGTTTGCGAAAACATCCGATTGTAAGTGATTATGATGCCAATTTAGCAGAATCTTATGCATTTTTGTTGAGCCAGTCGAGTTTTGAATACTTAAATGAAAATTACTTTAAAAGTGTTACCGGTTTTATAGAGATATATGAAAATCGTGATTATCGAACAATTGGACAGGAGTACATCAATGAGCTTCGTTATTATTTCAAAACTAGATTTACTTATAAAGGTAAACAATACGATTATGATGAGTTGGTAGATTTATTTGATTTATTTGTTAAAGAAACAAAAAATGAAAAGAGGATTTCAGAAAGCCAATTTGTATCAGATCCTTCATTACTTCATCAAAGCAAAACAGGAGTAAGGAATTACTATAAAGTTAGAGGGACACAATACATTCGTTACACATCAGGAAGTAATTTGCCAAAAGGTGTGGAATTAAACAAATGGTATAAAAGAGATATTGATGTTGTATTGGTAAATGGTTCGTTTGATGATAATATCACTTGGGAATTTGCTACAAATGGATTTAAAGAGATTAAACAAATTACCTCCTATGAAGAAGTAAAGTGAGATAAGGCTATTAAGCTTGCTTTATCTATCAAGAATAATCTCTACTCAAATACACGGAGGGTAATTATATGAAAAAAAGTTTAATTATTGGAGCCATAGTGTTAGCTGTAAGTATAGGACAAACTGTCTTGGGTACAGGCGTAAATGTGGTTGTTGCGGAAACTCAAAAGGAAGTGAAATCAATTCATGATTACACAAAAGAAGAGATGGAAGAGTGGATTGACAGAGAAGCCGATTTAAAACGTTTAAATGCTTATCCAATTGAACATGATTTATTTGAAACTTTAGCTGAATCTAATCACCAAGTTCTTTATCCAACAAAGATGAGTGACAATAGAGAAATAGTTACAGAATACCGCCTTAATCCTGTGTTGGGATTTATGGAAACATATTTCAATAGAGATTACAGAACGATTGGAAATGATTTTATAAATCAAATCCAATACTACTACAAGATAAATTTCATTTATGAAGGTGACTATTATTACGCTGAAGATTTACCAAAAATGTTTGAAAGGTTTGTAAAAGGAACGAAAGATGAAAAACGAATTAAGTATATTTGTATCGAACGTATCGATGGTTCATCGCAAACAAATAGGACGTGATGTTGGTGATAGAGTTAGAGGTACACAATATATTCGATATTTATCTGGAACAAACGTACCTGATGGCATTAGTCTTGGAAAATGGTATAAACGTGATATAGATGTGCAAATCGTAAACGCTGGCTGGAATCCAAGAATTGTAACTTGGGATGTTTCAGCTTATGTGTTTGATGAAATATATCCAATTACTACATATGAGGCAGTGAAATAAGGGAAGCGAGCTAAGCTCGCTTTTTTGAGCAAGGTGTACACCTTTTGATCTTGAAGATAAACTTGAACCTTAAAATTGAGATATCGAAGTAAAGGAAGGAAAATTACTTTGGAGGTAAACTTAACAAAACCTAGTATAAAGAACTTGAAAAGATAACTCTGAGCTATATTTGTGCAATAAAATATTGATTAATTTGGAGAATGTTAATAATGAATATTATAAGATTACCATTTTTTAGGGCTATAGTGTTTAGTAGTCTAATTTTAACTTTGGTGTTTACAGAACTTTGGAATTTTTATGCTTTTTTTATAATTTCAGCAATTTATAGTTTAAGTGAAAAAATTCTAAGTAAAATAAATTTTGACAAAGAGGTAGGTAATAAATTCATTGATATTTATGGTTTGTTAATAGTAATCATCACTATGATTATAGTATTGACAGAAAAACTATAATTTAAGTGAGTATCTATTGTAGAAATAATTGTGAGTTTATTGAGCAATAAAACAAGTATTTTATTAAATGAAGCTGAACAGAGAGAATGAAGCATGGCTGATGTGGATAGAAATTGGCAAATAGAAGATGAGTTGTAATATCAGTAGATAAGGTGCAATGTATTTTAAATAAGAGAGATGTTGAGCTCAAAACACATAAAGGTGGAGCAACTATTTACATAGTAATTGTCTAAATATAAGGTGGTGTAAAAAATCAGGGGAATTATAAGTATAATTTTTCTATTAGTTTTAGGAATTTTACTTGTAGCCTGTTCTGGACAGAAAGAACAATTAACAAGAGTTGATGTTAAAAAGGTTAATCAAGAAGGAAACTACGAAGATGCTATTATTATGATTACAGAACAAGAAAAGATTGATTTGCTAAGAAATTCTTTTGAAAATGTGAATTGGGAGTCCAATATAAAAGTTAAAATGGTGAGAAAAGAAGATATAGTAGTTACCTTATTCTACACTTTTGATGAAAATATGCCTGAAAGACTTTATGAATATAGAATTTGGTTTAATGAAAATGAAACTGTTACAATTATTAGTAACAATGAAAAAGAAAGATACGGTACTTTAGAAAAAGAGCATTCACAAAATCTAAAAAATGTTCTAATAAAGTAAATATATTATGTTTCGTAATAACAATGGGAAACCCTTACAGATTAGGTTTCCCATTAATTTTATAAATTTTCAACATTTTAATATAACAGAGCCTATTATTAAAATGTATGTTTTATTTGTTATAAGATTAGTGTAAAATTTTATTGTTTAAGAATACAGAACGAATGGGAGTATCCTCAATAATATGGAGATATCTATGGACATGAACTCAAAAGAAAAATACATAGAATATATGGATAATCAATTTCCAAGTATACTGAAGTTCCCTTTCAGAATTCAAAAAAACCTCCCCTGGTTGCGATTTGAGTTAGGAATACCTGGCGAATGGAGAGTAAATCAGGATAAATACATTGATACAGCTTTACAGAAAGCAATTACATTGTTTGAAACAACTCATTCGAAAGAAGATGAAATTCTGTTATTAGTTGTTGATTATGTTGCTTTCAATAAAAAGAATCAATATAAGAAGACTAAGGTATTTGAACGCTATTTAAAAGATAAAACTCTTGTTAATAGGCTTCATATGATTACAAATGTATCGAACGATCATGATTTAAGAGAAGAATGGAAATCATATTCTTATATAGTTCAATGCAAAGTTTCTCAATTAAAAATTCAAAATTTACTAAGAGCTATTTCTCATAATGATTTTGTAAAGCAGCCCTATGTATCTCAGAGTTGTTACATTATAAATACCAGTACGAACACAATCTTTCATATGTATGACGATAGAGGGTTGGACTTGTTTGCTAACGACATCGAAGAAATACGACCTGTTTATGACCAGTATAGTGAATGGATACTAGACTATGATAGAAAAGAAATTGATGAATATTTTGGAAAAGGATTAATTGATATTGAAGAAACAAATTTAGAAAAAAATTCAAGAGAACAGAGAGATGAAAAGCTGTTAGAGGATTTGGAAACCAAAAATAATATTGAACCGGAGTTTCCACATAAACCAGTACATATGTTTGAGGTAAATAAAGAATCAGTTAGTATCGTTAAAACTCATTTAACGTCAATGGGGTATGACGTATTAGTTAATAAAGTAAATGAAAAATCAAAACAATTGATTACTTGTAGGAAACCTTGTCAATTATACCAATATCAAGTATCCATTCAAACTCATCTCATGGCATTGGTTGCAAAGAAGTATGACATAACTTATATTGGTTGGGATATTTAGAATAATAAGCAGTAGATAATGTATTGAATAAAAGATAACTTTTATTATGGTTGATTTTAAGAGTAGATAGATAAAAGCAACTAGAACAAATCCCCGTATAATTTTTATACGGGGTTAATGTTTAAATTCATTAATAAGACATATTTTCTTTTAACCAAGAGTATTGAAGATAATCTACTGAACCATCCGAATTTGCTTCTTTACTTAAGTAGAAAATTCTATCATTAGAGACATTGTTAGATTGTTTTGGATAAAACCCGAAGATCAGATAGATATTATCAATTTGTTCAACATGTAATAATCCTCTGTCTTCTGGATCAGACTTATCAATAAAATCACGCGTAAGTGTTTTGTATCCAAACTTTCGTGCTAATTCATCTGTTGGATTTCCTATAAAATTTCCAAAACGCACACCAACGTCCGTTTCCCAATCTTTATATTTAACTGCTTGTTTAACATCAAATTGTATGGCTACTGGCAAACGATCTTTCTTTTTTAACTTTTCTCTCATATCCCCGTGAATATCTTCCGTCTCGTATTCATTAAACATCTTACGATAAGGGTCATTTGGATTATCTAAGTCATAAACAATCATGCTTTTAATAGTTGTTGTAAACGCCCCTGTATCAAACGTTGTTTGAATGTCATCCAGCGACTTAAACGTTCGTCCCTCTGCAAAGTTATTAAGATTATGACCATTTTGTGCAATCTCAACATATTGTTTTAATGCGTAATGATCGTTTATTTCAGTGTTCATGACATGCATAAAACGATGAAACATAACCGTAGCTTCAGCTCTTATTGCTTGTTTTTCTAAACCGAACGAATCATCAGGATAACCACTTATAATCCCCGTTCCATTAGCTAAAGCGATATATGGGATATCCTTTTTATCAATTTCGTTATAATCTGTAAATGGTAATAGTACACGTTCATTCAATACATCCAAGCTAAATGAAAACTGCTCATTTTCTTTTCCTAAAGCTAGAGCAATCATCTTCGACATCTCTTGTCTTGTAATCGGTTTGTTAGGCTCGAATTTGTTTCCAAAGTCACTTGTATCAATCACCCCAGTTTTAACAGCACCACCGATCATGTCATTTGCCCATTTTGCGGATTCCTTGTCCTGAAATGGATTGTTTGCTCCTTCCAACTCAAGTATACGTGAAAGAACTGTGACAAATTCGGCTCTTGTTATCTGTCCATTTGGATTAAAAGATCCATCTTCGTAACCACCAAACAACAACCCTTCATTAACCAATTGTTTTATATCACTTTCAGCCCAATGCCCTTCAACATCTGAAAAAGCTGCATGAGTTGGACTAATGTGAAAAGTAAACAGAAGTATAAACATAACGGTGAATAATAGAGATAAGCTTTTAATATATTTCATATAAATTCCCTGCCTTCAAATAATTACTAATAATATCCCTGTGTATCAGTATAAGACTTAGAATTTTTTTCGTAAATAATAAATAGTCCAATAGACTGAAATTTAGGTATATTGTTGTAAAATATAGTAATCATTGTTCAAGGTTGTGTAATGAGTTCGGTTAATAGAGGAGGTTATTTTTTGAATAGTAGTAGTCTTTTAGATGTTCAAGAGTTTAAGGAATTAATATATTTTATAAAAAAGAATAAGCCGTGATTTTCTACTAAAAAGGAAAAATACAAATCTTTAGTAAGTACACACAGAACTAAAAATAGAAGATTTGAGCTTGTAGAACCTTTATATAAAAATTCATATAAAACAAAAAAGCCCATTACTAAATGGAAAAATTTCTATCGTTACTTTGATGAAGTTTTTGAAAATGACAGAGATATTTAAATAGTATTTCTTATTGACTATCTAAACGAGTGAGAAAACTACATCAAAGAACATTATTCTTTTTACAAAGATAACAGAAGGGTATTGTATTCTCAAAAAGATTCTTACTATAGTTTTCCATTCGCAAACAAAAAAGGGCAAAATAAAAAACAAAGTTCATCATATAAATTAAGCAGTAAAAAAGATGTGGGGAATGACAATTCAGCATTAGATATTGCTGAAATGATAGTTGACTATAGTTCTCCAAGAAGTGCTGTTAAAAGAATAATAAAAAATTTTAGAAACAAGTAAATTAAGGTAATTTCATTCACACTATATAGGTTATGAGCCGACACCTTAACCCTTTTCTCCAAGCTACAACCAATTCAAGAAATTCTATATGATGAGGATATGGATTGACAGTGGCCATGGTTTTATCTAACTAATAAATACAAATCCATAGACCTTCTATGAAGATGGGACTCGTGTACTTTTTGTAGTTAACCGCAACATCGGTGAGGAAACCCAACAGCCATTTGGCGAAGACCGAAATTGTAGTGATTTTGAAACACGTACAGAAGCACAAGCGTTCTTTGAAGCTGCAGGTGGATTAGAAGGAAAGGATCCGCATGGTTTAGATCGTGACGGAGATAAGATAGTTTGCGATAAACTTAACTAATTGAAATAACCCACCTCTTCCTATCAGCATTTAGGTGGTTTTTTTGAATGATTAGGGGTCTAAGTTTTCTACCAAATATTGTATACACAGATGCAGATCTGTATTATAACGGAATTTGGAATACAAAATCGAATATTGCAGAAAAATATGCTGAGGCTAGAGGTGTAGGAGCATATATCCATTTTTCATATCCATTAAACAAGGGGGAAGAGGATGCATTAAAAGCTTCTGCAAGAGCAGCTTATTCATTAAATATGGATACTGGTGGGATAAGCTTATTAGTAGTAGGCATTGAAAGCGATTATGAAACTCTTGTACACACAATAACAAAAAAATAAAATTTCGGAATAAAGTAGTATATAAATATTTTAAATTTTAAACTAGATAATTAGCATGTTTTGGTAATGTTGAATTTATAATTCAAACAGACTTCCCTGTTATATAATTAACTTAGGAAGTCTGTTTAAGTTTGCCAAACCACATTGTTGAGTATAGAAAAAATTATTAGAATGAACTAATACCTGTTTTATTATTGTTGAATGATTGAGTAATTAGTAATTAGTAATTAGTAATTAGTAATACTTATTGAAGGATGTGTTATTTTGAAACAAAGACCAGCAGATTATTTTTTTAGATTTTTTGCAGCTACTATAGATACCGTCTTTATATTATCTATTATTACACTACCTTTGTGGCTGGTTTTTAGTAAGTCAGATTCATTTTATATTTTAAATTTTATTCTAACAAATCTATATTTGATAGCACTTCCTGTAATTTGGAATGGATTCTTAATTGGAAAAAGACTTACCGGTATGAGAATAGTTAAATTGAATGGTGAGAAGGTTTCAGTGAAAACTATGATTGTAAGACAGTTAGGTGGAGGTTTTATATATTTAATATCATTTGGCATCCTGTCTTTTGTAAGCTGTTTCATGGTAATTATGAGACAAGATCGTCGTGCGATCCATGATTTTTTAGCTGGAACAATTGTTATTGAAGACAAAAACTAGTTTGTTTAAAATTTTGTTAATACCCTTATAAATAAGATTTTACTTCATATTAATCTTTTTATATAAAATCATGGTTTTAATTATGTCAATTTAGAAGTTTATTAATTAGATAGTATGTAATGAAACAATTATACTGGACACACTAACGCTTTTGCGAATAGTGTGTCTTTTTAATTTGAGTAAGACTAAATTTTATTAGAACCATGCCACTAGCAAAAAAACACCCCGAAGGATGCTAAAAGTAATCAATTACATATACCTATAGGGTCACTCGTATTACATTTGTTCCCTTTGAAAGTATTTAGAGGAGGTGTGATGTTTAGATTTTTAATATCGAAAGTAAGAACCTCATCTCCATTACCGAACGCACGATTAAAGAACACATCGTTGTCGTTAGAGCTAGCATCTAAGATAATTCCGTCATCAGTATTATTGATAAGGCTATTGCCTTTAACCATGTTGCTATTTGAATTGACTCTTAATAAAATACCGTCACGACCATTACCATTAGATTTATTGCCTTTTATTATATTGCTATTTGAAGAGAATAAGTGAATGCCTCGTTCCTCATTATCATTAGTGGCATTGCTTATAATCACATTACTAGTTGAACTATCTTCTAAGTCAATACCATCACCACCATTATCATTAAAGGTGTTCCCTGTAATCATGTTGTTATCTGAATCGTCTAAATCAATACCATCACTATTAATAGTCCCACTATTGTCATGAACGACATTCCCTATAATCATGTTGCTATTTGAATCATCTAAGTCTATGCCATCATTCACATTCCCCATAACGGTATTACTTATAATCATATTATTATTTGAATCATCTAGGTCAATACCATCATCACCATTTCCAATAACGGAAATACTTTTAATCATATTGTAATTTGAATTGTCTAATAATACCCCCTCTTCATTAAAGTTTTGCACAATAAAATTTTTCACCAGAACACTAGAAGTGTTTGTAATCCTTATACCAACACCTGGATCATTTGTTCCATCTATTACAGGTTTCTCTTTCCTTATCCCAATCAACTTGATCTTTTCTTTATTAATGACGATGTTTTCCTCGTACGGCACGCCTTTGGATTTGACTAATATAATATCTCCAGGATCAGCCGCAGTGACTGCATTTTGAATTGTGGGTTCATCATCAGGCACTATGATGAATTTTTCGTTTAAGAATATAATTCCAGACAAGATAATGACACTTACAACACCTATTAAAAGCACCCCGACAAACGTAAGAAGTGTAGCCGTTCCTATAAATTTGTCTTTGGACGTTTTCAACTCTTCACCTCCTATAAATTGATGTTCATATACTACAATCCAAACAATGATCTTGGCAGTGATGTTTTTGCATTCAAACATTTGCATTCAACTTGATAATAAGAAGAGTGTAATCACTGAAAAAATGATCCAGATAATCAGGGCAATAATCGAAGGGAAAATAACCAATTTAATATAAATTTATTCAATAGATAAAATAAACAAGGTTTTGGAAAAAATAATGGCGTTTGATAGTGACAGACAACAAAGGGTATTGTTTATCACCTCATATTTTTGTTTGTACTACCGATTTCATCTTATGTTGGCTTGGTAGCAGGGAGTACCTTCTGGAATGTAAGGGGTGAACCTTTTTCTTTACAAGGAAAGAAGAAATCGTTGAGATAAATGTCCACGGTAAATGTCTGACTGAAGCGAGAACGGAAGGAATTTAAGGAGTGGATACGTACACTTGTTGTACACTCTATTGGCTTCTTCCAATGCTATTACAAGAGCGCTGAAGGATTTATGGTGATATATAAAAATCATAATTACCGTACAATTGGACAAGAGTTTTAACGATATCTGTTATTACTTTAAAACGGTCTTTACTTACAATGAGAAAGAATACTCTTCTGATGAATTAGTGGATTTATTTTATCTATTCGTTCAAGAAACAAAAGATGAAGAGTGGATTTCAGAAAGTTTATTTGGAACAGAATCATCTATGGTCACCAACAATATAAAGGTTAAGGTGTTAGTAACAGAGAAAGAGGTACTCAGTATATTCGTAATACATCTAGAACCAACTTACCTATGGGCATTAAATTGAATAAGTGATATAAGCGGGAAATTAATATGTCGTTAATAAATTGTTCTATTAAGAGGGAATATGTTGCTTGGGATTTTGCTGTTAATAGTTTTCGGAAAATCGAACAAATTACCTTATTATGAAGAAGTGAAATAAGAGAAGTGAGCTTTGTTTAAATTAGCAAGGCAAAAATTAAATACCCCCTTCTTTTATCATCAGTATGAAGGCTTTATAAAAATTGACACTATATTATCAGTCTAATTTAATAAAGGAATAAATCCTTTGTATTAATTGCTTCTTTATTATGAATGTCTTCAGGCAAATATTTAGGGTCAACTATAACGGTAGAAATGCTATTCATTACCTTTTAGCAGAAGGTTTGGCAAAGGGGAAAGGTGTAAATAAAATCACCATTGATAACTTTGGTGGGGAAGATACTTTAACACGTGCTGAAGCTGTTCAATTTATTTACAATGTGCTTGAAAATGGTAAGCGAGACAGTAGTGGTAAGCCAGTAATGGCAGGTAGACCAGTCCAACCACATGATCCAAATGAATTAAAGCCTTCACCAGACGAGGAGAAAGAGAAAGAAGAAGTCAATCATGTGTAATACTAGACTATTAAGCTGCCAATATCGCTATCTTTGAATTTATCGAAGCATGGAATAACAGAATAAGTAAACATAGAAGCATCGCTTATATAACACCGCAAGCAATGTTAGTATTTCCTTTGCACACTATTAGAGATGGTTGTGTTTATTGAAACTATATAACATAAAGGAAAGCAATATATTAGAGGTGATTATTGAAACAATTAGGGAATCTCATTTTGACTGAGTTCCCTTATTCATCTTCAATATCAACTATGCTTTTTATTATAACGCAATTCGTACTTAGGCTTTTTGCAAGTGCGTATTTTTAGGGTTGCTAGGATACTTTAGACCATAGCCTACCGTCCTATCCATTCCGATGTGTGCGATCCAAATAAGACTTAATGTCAACATTAAGTCTTGCTGTAAATTAACACTAAAAATAATGAGTGTTAATGGAATAACGTAAGAATGCACAATATTATAAATAGTTGAACCTATTGCATTGTTAATCATGTAACCCAACATAGAGATATCTGGAATAAGTAAACAAAGGAAGAATATCCACCAACTTCCGTCAATTTGGCCATAAAAATACACCGATATAAGTAATACGAACAATCCTTCTATATGCAATAAAAATTTAGTCATTATGAACTCCCTCAATACAAATTCTACTAAATTAACGTATTCTAATAGATTTGGTTTCATAAATTTTGATTAAAACTGCACTCTTTAACTTTTAACTGATAAACCTTTGTATAAGCACATAAGAGAACATATCTCTTATAAGCAGTTGAGAGATAGGCACATCTGTCTTGCACTTTCAAAAGTAAACATTTGTTATTTTTTAAAAGAGAGGAATTTTTTTGTTTATTTTCCATTTTAAATTACATAAAAAGGAGGAGATGAAAAAAGAGGCAAGTAGATACCAAGATATAATAAAAATCCATTCACCGATACTTGAATGAGAAGTTAAATAAGGTTCATTTAATAAAAAAGCAAGAATAGTAGTTATTATAAAAACAACAGGAACTTTTTGAACCATATACTTTTGTTTACCGAATTCTCTTGTTCTTCCCCATTTCTGAACAAATTTACTTTGCATGAAGATTAAACTCCTTATCTAGTCACATTTTTTTCTAATGACGAATGCTTCACACGATGATCATGGCAAGAGATCACAACCTTTTTATTAGAAAGTCCATTTTGAATATATATTTCATATGTTTGTTTGAAGGACAGAGGGACTGATGATGAAAATAATATTCTTTTCATCAGTCTTTTATTTTCATTAGTGATAGAAGCATTATTTTATTGACAATTACATTATCTATAACTATCTAAATATTAAAAAGATGATCTCCATAGATTACTTAGATCATCTTTTTTACTAATTACTCTAAATCCAATCAGAGTATTTTGTTTCATGTGGTGAAAAAGGGAAGCTATAAGTACACCAAACTTCGTCTATGTATTTACCATCTTTAGGTGTTAAGTTAGCAATTGCTATAGCTAATGAAAACATAAGAGTCAGTCTTTTCAACAGTATAATTCACATCATTTATATAGGTGAATAATAACATATTTTTATAAAATATTACAATATTTTAAATTTTTGTATTCAACTATGTCCTATTAATCATCATTTAACAACGGACCATTTCAAGTAATATTGTGATGAAATCATGGTTTTATTTTTGAAAAATTAATGGTAGGTGAGCTAGAACCAATCTTCGGAATAACGATTGTAGATTGTTTATGTGTAAGATTGTATTTGTTCATTAATGTAAATATTGATTGAAAAAATGAAAATTAAGAGTTGTATACAGGATTTAAGAAAAAATTAAAAAAATAGTTAAATACACTTTTATATAGTGAAATTAAACTGGAAGAATAAGGTGAGGTTTAGCTATATTAAAAGGACAGAGTATATTGATGATACTTGTTAAATTATTAACCCTTTCATGTACAAAGCATGATTTAACAAATTCATTAAATGCCCATCATGAAAGAATCAAAGTGAAATCAATTTATCAAGGTCAAGTATCTAGTGATTTTAAGATTGAAATAAATACGTCAATCAAATTAAACCCAAGTAAAATAGAAGAAATAAAGAATGATAAATTGAATGGAAGAATTAAAGAAAAAAATAGTGACCCAAAAAATTTTAGTGAGAGTCGCGTTAGATGTACATGATAAAAAAGACATAAAGTTGTTCGAGAAAAAAGTCCAAGAAATTTTTGAAGATAAAGTCAAATATAAAAAAGTTACTAGGCTTCATTATGAATTTGAAGTAAAATTTAGGACAATTAGAATTATTAGAATCTATTGATGAAATATTTTACATTACTAGTCCTAAGCTTACGCTGACTTTATTAACTTTAACAACATTAATGAGATGATATAAATGACAAAGAAGTTAGTCTGAGCAATAAAATCGTATAACATCAATAAATTAAGGTTATTGGAGAACAGAGTTAAATTAGATTATAAAGAAGGAAATTGCATAGTTGAAATTGTTAGGAGAGAAATGATAATTTGAAGTATTTCACAAGAGAATGGTATAACGAAATGACATTAATGGGTTTCTTTATTTTTCCTGAAACAATTGAAGAATGGGAAGAATATAAATTGGGGTTCGGCAGTGAAAGTGATTATATAGAAGATTGTCGGGAAGAGTTAGATATACGAAAAGAGGATTTGCTGAAATATCTTCCTAAGTCATTTCATCCATATATTATTAATGGGACACTAAATTCTACATATCCATCACCTGAGCTTAAAATGATGATAGAAGGTTGGTTGAGAGATACAAGAGAAAAAATAGATGATGTCTTTACAGAGTATAACAGCCATTTTGAATCAATAAAAAGCTTGATACCAACAAATGCTCGGAAAATTCATGAAATCAGAATGCACGACTCAAGGGTTTTAGAGTTTAATAGAAATAATTCGAATTTTGAAATGACATTCAATGATCGTGATTTGAAATTTACCTTCATCGATACTCATAAACTATCTATTCCTGACAATTTATTAGGGAGATACTGGCTTTATAATGAGCTGTATCCTGTGGAAAACGGATTTGAATTACGTGTTTTATTCGATGACATGAGTGAGTTACTACTTATAGCAGATGATGTGTTGATTGATCATAGTTATTAATTAATCTTCAATTTAAGGAGTATGAGACATAATGAAATATTTCACTTACGATTTAATTTCAACAATGAATCATGGCGGTTTAAATAGAGAAATTATTGAAGAAGCCGAGCAACAATGGAATGATAATGGTAGCTTATATTGGAAATCTTATAAAAATTTAATAAATAGATTACCTACTCATATTTACAATCGATTTATAAAATTTGGTTTCCATGATTACGAGTTAGAAAAATTGACTATCGATCATATTAGTTTATTCAATACAAACATTGATTTAATTCTTACAGATGAACGGAAACTATGGAAACTTTCTTTTGACGACATTCAAACTTTCAAATTTAAACATTTATATCAAAATTCGTATAGGATATTCGCACCAACTACAGATTCTTGGCTTCAAGAAGAGTTCTTGTCAGTTGATGATGAAACTATAAGCTTTGAAGTATTATTTTCGTCAGGTGCAAATATTCAAATATATTTTAAAGATAAAAATATAAAGATGGAACAGTTATAATTAATTTTATGGACTTGGTTTAATAAAAAATCATAAACAAGTTCATTTTTATCATAGAACTTTTTAATACGATAAGAATTAGCAATAACAGTATAATCTTAAAAGTAAAAGTCAGAAAATCAAATTGAAAACTATTTGAATTAAGCGTTTTATTACATAGTACGTTATATTCGTGATCGTTACCCAAATTAACGATGTTTTTACTGTTATAAATAAAAACATAAAGATATAGAACCAAAGTGGATCTGCGTAAGCAGATAACGGCTTTCCGTAATTCTCAAATGCTTTAAAGATTGAATAAAATGCAGAACCAGTAATTGATATAGCTGTGAATATAAAGAACATTGGTGTTCGTTGAAATAACTTCACGGTAATCTAACCTTTCATCTAATAATTAAATTAATATTCTATGACTCATGAAATTCAATACAAGAAATAAAAGGATATGAAAGTGATGAGTGAAGGTATTAAGAACATAGATTTAAATCATAATTTTAAGCTAAACATAGAATTTTAGTGAAAAATGTGTACAAGAATACTAATAGGAAGATTTAAAGAGTTAGAACAGATTTTATTGATGATGAAAAAATACTATTTCCAATGACCACCAAAGGTTTTGATATCTTCTTTTTTGATTAGATAAGTATTGGATAGTGCTTCATACAATAGCAAAGGTAATAATAGGTATTTAAACTTTATAAACCATGCTTTCTTTATTCGCTGAATCTTCACTAGATTGTTTTGTTTTCTATTTTGGTTAAATCAATATGTATACAATAATAAAAACTGAGAAAAAACACATTAATTTTCACTATAATGCTCCTCGTTACGATTTATTTACATTCATGATAACATTATATTCCAAATACATGAAATTACATTTTAAAAAAACTAGCTAACTATCACCCTCTATATCGTTATGTAACAAAACAAATATACTCATAAACCAAGTAGTAATTTTCAATAATTATAATTTCATATATTAGAAAAAAGGCATTGAAACCAGTAAAGTTGTCCAATCAATTACATATTGAGTGAATAGAATATATTACCATTTAGTTTAATAACGATGGGAATTTTTATGAAAGGAGAAAGGTTTAATGGCACTTGAAAATAATCAGTTGAGAGTTAGATTAGATGATGAGAACTTATTACAAAATCTTAGTGTTCCATTGTATGATATTGAGACGCAATCACATGAAACTTTGGTCACTCCTGTAATAGCTGTTTCAGTAGAAGAGGGTGTAGCCGAGACTCAATTTAATGTCTTAACAGAGTTTGTTGATGCTGAAGGTGCATTGGAAACACAGTCTATTGCAGGTGAAATATTAGTTTCTCGTATTCTTAATGGAGTTTCAGAACAGGCTCCTACTAGATTAGCATCTATAGTTTTTAAGGTGTAAAAAATGGAGGAACATGAATTTCTAGTTGAAAAAGTTAGCCTTAATGAAATAAAAATAAGTATCTCAAAGCCAAGTTTATTTATTGTAAAAGTTACTACTCCTTTCTATGCTGTTCAAATTGATTCTCCTATTTTCATTAAGATAAAAGATATAGGAAATGAGTTATATGAAATAGTTATAATTAGAGTAGGTCTGGACTTTGATACAGTTACAAATAAATTTGATCTTGAATTAATTAGAAACGATGGAAAAACAGTTATAGCAATTAGTGCACCTCCATTATTTTAATTTTATTTTAGGGATGGACTTTCGTTCTTTCCCTAATTTAATGAAAAGAATAAAAAATGGGTTTTTGTTAAACTACACGTCCTCTTTCATTTTCTTTGACATATCTCACTTCATTCTTTAATATAAAAGCCGCTCACTTTAAAACTCATCAACTTCTCCACATAAAGGTAACAACTTTAGGAAGTGAGTTTGCTGCCAATATAAAGTATTCAAAAGCAAGAATGCTTGTATAGATAAATTAACTGATATAAAAATTGGAGTTTAATTGATTGTAAAGATTTTTAAATAATAATTGAGTTGATGAATGGAAATTTCAGTAGATAGGAATTAGAGGTAGGGAGGTGAAGAACATAATAATATAGAAACAAAGAAGGTAAGCGTGTGCAGATAATGGATAGATCAATTTTAAGATAGTTATAAATAAATAAAACTGAAAATTCTATCAATTTAATCATTACAATCAAAAAAAACAGTTAATTTTTTATATTTTTACGATCAACTAGTCCAATCCTCATCAGTTAGATAAAAAAACAATGTTTATATTTTAGATAATAGCTCCAAGTATTGACTTTAATACATTAGTCATTTCCAAACATACTTTAACAATATTTCTATTTACTAGTTAATTTTCATGATTTTACTGTACAGATGTTTTTTACAGTAACTAACTTACTTATCTTATTTAGGAGGTATCTTTTATATTAATATAGAATTCATATAAAATTAATATTAATCGTGTAAAATACTTGTGGAGTTGTTTCACATAGCATGTTCTATAGAAGAATCATGATTTTATGAGTATCTTCATATGATTGCTATGATACATACATTAACAAGGGGGAAACGATGTGGAGGTTGTGGTACAAAAGGGAAAAAAGAGGACAAAGTTTACAAAAAGTATATTAATAGGTCTTATCTCTTTCATTTTGTTATTTATTATTATCAATTTTATTCCAGTTAAAAAGCACGACGATAATGACTTTATACGTATTGGTAGTAGCTCTCCTGATATAATTGCACATCGAGGGGGGGCAGGAATCGCTCCTGAAAATACACTGGAAGCGTTTACACTTTCTGAGTCATTAGGTGTAGATATATTGGAGTTTGATGTCAGGCTTTCGAAAGACGGACAAGTGATTGTCATTCACGACGAATCAATTGATCGGACGACTAACGGAAAAGGTAACGTGTCAGACTATACGATAGAAAAACTGAAATCATTTGATGCAGGTTATCAGTTTGTAGGACCTGATGGCTCATACCCATATAGAGGGAAGGGGATTACAATTCCTCTATTAACAGAAGTGCTTGAATCGTTCGACCATATGCCTATGGTAATCGAATTAAAAGAAAATGATACAGAGTTAGCAGATAAGTTTGCTGATATTATTAACCATTATAATATGGAAAACAAAGTGATAGTCAGCTCATTTTATGACGAAATTGCGAATTATTTTTATGATATAACTAATGGTAGGGTAGCAATTAGTACAGCAAGTAAAACTACTAAAAATTTTGTCATTTTAAACGAGTTATTTTTAGGAAATATCTATCCTTTGAAGGAAAAAGCAATGCAACTACCTACTCACTCAAGTATATTTGATCTAACTACAAAAAGATTAATAGACTCAGCTCATGAAAGAAACATAGCCGTACAATACTGGACAATTAATGATACAGATATGATGGAGTTTTTACTTGAACAAGGTGCTGACGGAATAATGACGGATTATCCAAACAAAGCAATTCATTTATTAAGGCAAAAAGGAGTGGATGAATAAATATGGAAATGAATACACAGACAACGGTAAAAAATAAACGACAAGTTCTTCATCATTTCGGTTATTTTGCGTTATGTATGATTTCACTTGCAATATTCATGATTGTTGCTTCTGTTATACAGCAATCCGAAGAAGTTGCGTTTGACACGGCAATTAGAAATATATTTGTTATAGAAGATAAACAATCATTGTTATACTTTATGTTTGCCAAAATTACATGGCTAGGTAACAAGCCAGGTGTAATATCACTACTTGTATTGATGACTGCATGGTTAATTTGGAGGTATCGTGATCTGAAAGGAACAATTCTTCTAATCACAACGGTTATTCTTCAAAATGAGTTCAACAAATTACTAAAAGATTATTTTCAAAGGGAACGACCTTTAATTGATCCGGCTATAGATGCTATTGGCCATAGCTTTCCAAGTGGACATGCTATGACGGGATTGTTAGCTTATGGACTCGCTACGTACTTATTAGTAGTAAATATTAAATCAATAAAAGCAAAATACATTGTAGGGTTAATTGGAATCTGTCTGGCTTTAACAATTGGTTTTAGTCGTATAGTTTTGTCAGCACATTATCCCACTGATGTCATCACAGGTCATTCACTAGGGGTATTTTCACTAATCGTCTCTATATATTTATATAATTGGTTATCGACATTGTCATTAAAAAGAGAATAATATGTTGTTTTGTCGTCGTGACTTAATACTCATCAATAATTAACATAAGGTAGCCAAATAAAATAAGTTGATAGTTTGAAATTTTGATATCTCTTGCTAAGAGAGACATAGCAGCGACTGTTTAATAATGATTCTGCAAATGGTTGGAGAATAATTTGAATAGACCGCTTCCACATACTTGATGTAGAAGCGGTCTATTCTTTGTTATTTTTGTTGTTGGTAAGTATTGATCTGAAGTTTAGTAATATGAAAACATTGATGGAAACTTTTATACACAATACATATAACATTCAAAAAAAGGATAATATAAGTCCTTATAAAAATTCTCAAATATAATCAAGTATGTAGTTATGAAGAATCATATAAGGAAGAAGATTCTAAATCGAGTGACGTCTGCTTCCTTATATATTACCAACTGTAGGCTGATCAATGACATCTGGATCAAAGTTGTTTGATAAGCTAATACCATTGTTCGTATTCACAAAATTACCATTATTTCCTCCGCCCGAACCTGTAATAGCTTTTGAAGTGATCTTAGGAGATGTGTTTAATGAATCACCGAAATTAACGATTCCGCTGACACTGTTAATATTAATGGGAAATCCACATATAATTGAAGGCATGATTATCCCCTTTTTAATTGAAGTTACTAAACCTTTAAGAATGAATGTGCCTTTATATGGTTATATGTTACAAAAGGTGAACGTTGTTTACTTGAAGTTATTCTTATTCTTTAATATATGTAATCCAATTAGCTTATGTTCAAATATTGGGTTCTGTGAGTAGTCGAATGTGCTATACTCTTGATTCATTTATCACCCGACATAAACTAGGAAATAATTAATACTTGTAAGCCACTGTATCTTATTATTTTTCAAAAAGTAAATTTTATATTTGTACAAGTTGTTTCATAAGTCTTTTATTATTTTTTCGATAAAAACGAATTATAATGTAAGGGTATATTTTGTTAAATGTTTAAAGCCCTGCTATTAAATGATCTAAATCCGTTACTCACTGTTTAGAAGTTAAGTTTTACATATTATTTTATGACCTACGAGAAAATATAGAAACAGTGATAAGTTATAAAGAATCAGTGAAGGGGTGTTGAACATGAATAATCAACAACAGAATAAAGAAAAATTGTTGAAGAATGAACTAGAGAATATGAAAAAAGCAGTAGATTCAACAGAAGAGAAAGTAAAAAGTTTAGAAAATGCAATGCTTATGATGGAAGAAGGATATGCAAAAGAGGTATTAAGTCATGACCTTCAAATGAAAAAACTAGTTTTATCAGGCTACTTTGAAAATATAGAAGGAATTAAAGATAAATTAAAATATATGTAAACGAGCTATTATTATTAAAAATAACTTTGTAATTTAAAGTGGGACATAATTACTAATAGGTGAAATGTAAGATGATACTAAAAATAATTTAGTTTGTTGCAGCTGAAAACGTAGATAACATTTATATAGGATAGGTCGCTCTCATCGAAGTCATATTCGTCTAAGAGCGATTAATTAGAATTAGTCAAGTGATAGAAGGGGGTTATTGTTTAGGAAGTGATGTACTTATGCATCTATCAATAAGTTTATATGAATAATTCCCAAAACAATCTCCGCCCGTGTCGCTTAAACACGTAACAGTAATGTCAGTTACGTTTGTAAAGGCAAAAGATAATACGTTATCAGATATAGGTTGATTTGGACGAGGTATCTTAAATACATGATCTTCGCAATCTGATGTAATTGTAACACAAAGTCCACAGTTAGATTGTTCAAGTACACGGATAGTTCCAGATACTAGGCCTTCAAAGTTTCCACCGAAAATAGTAAATGAATCACCACAAGCTAAGTTAATATCACCATTTCGGTCATCAATTTCTATAGGACAATCACAACAAGCTGTCTTGTCCTTATTGCTGCCACAACAAGTGCATTTAGAAATATATGCGCTCAAAGATACGCCTCCTTTCATAGTTTATATGGAGTATAATATGATCAATTAATCCGTTTTGATTGGGTGTATAAGTAAATATTTTTGGAGAATAGTGAAATAGCCAGGGGCAATAAAAAATGTTAAACATTAAGAGGTGTAAGTTGGGGAAATTATCATAATAGAAAAGTAGTTATTCTATTATTTTAAACGAATTGTTATAATATTTATGAATATAGAAGGGGATATAGAGAAATAAGGTTATCCAGTGTAATCGTTTCATTATTTATTTTTCTTTAGCATTGTCAGTGGGGTTATTAATATAAAGAAGTGGGTTATATAAAAACTAATTTTCTTCATGAAATAGGTTTAGCAACTAAATGTTGCTATTTTATATAATCTTTAATAATGTGAGAGATTTTAAGGAACTGCCCTTCCATCTGTAATTATCTGACTAATAAGAATGTTATGTCATTATATTGTATTTTTAAATTTTGAGGAGAAACAGATAGAAGTTTATGATTTTACAAGTAATGCTTGATAACGTTACATGAGATGAGGTTAATTGAAATGAATAAGTATGAATGGTGCAAAGAAGAGATTGAGCTTATTAAGAATCAGGGATTGTATCGTGAGTTTAAAAGAATCGATTCAATGCCTTCAACTGAAGTATATGTTAATGGTAAAACAAAAACGATGGCTTCTTCAAATAATTATTTAGGATTAGCAAATGATCCGAGGTTAATTCAATCTGCTTATGATGGAATGTTAGCTTTTGGGGTTGGAAGTAGTGGCTCGAGGTTAACATCTGGAAATACTGTTTTACATGAGAAGTTAGAGGATAAAATTGCAAAATTTAAAAATAAGGATGCAGCTTTAATTTATTCAAGCGGGTATTTAGCTAACATTGGAGTTATTTCCTCATTGTTAAAAGAAGGAGATATCATTCTAAGTGATGAATTAAATCACGCAAGTATTATTGATGGGTGTCGATTAAGTAAAGCAAAAACGAAAGTATATAAACATGCAAATATGAAAGACCTAGAAGAACAATTAAAACGAAGTCAATCATATAATAAAAAATTAATAATCACTGATGGCGTATTTAGTATGGATGGCACTATTGCTCCTCTACCAGAAATAAATAAATTAGCAAAACAGTACGGTGCAATTGTTGCAGTTGATGATGCTCATGCAACGGGTGTTATAGGAACATCAGGAGCAGGAACCGCTGATTATTTTGAGACAGATGTCGATATTACCATTGGTACATTTAGCAAAGCAATAGGAACGGAAGGAGGGTATGTTGTTTCGTCTAAAGAAATTATTGAGCTGTTAAGAAATCGTTCTCGTTCTTTTATTTTTCAAACAGCTGCTTCTCCTGGGGTAATAGCCGCTACAATCAAGTCAATTGAAATTATTGAAAACGATATCAATACTAGGAAAAGGTTGTTAGACATAAGCAAACATCTACGTTTAAAACTAGAGGGAATCGGTTTTGAAGTGAAAGGAACTTCAATTATACCAATAATTCCTGTAATTATTGGTCAAGAAAGTCTGGCTTCCAAATTTGCAGAACTTATAGAGAGTGAAGGGGTTTTTGCACCTGCTATTCGTCCACCTACTGTTCCAGATGGTGAAAGTCGAATTAGGTTAACAGTTATGGCAACACACACTGATGAACAAATCGAATTTATATACAATACATTTTGTAAAGTTGGAAAAGAACTTGGTATCATTTAATTATATATTTTTTTAAGACATCTTAATAGAGTTGTCATAATCTAAGAATTGGAATGAATATTGTATGCTAGTAAAAAATGATTTGCTTAGCATTCATGTATGTTTAAGTTGCTTTATTTCTTCATGAGTTATTCGCCCACCGTAGTCAAAATTAAACAGCGGTGGGCTTTGTAATTGTATAGTAAACTTTCAATTCCTCAATATTTCTTTAAAGTGCCGATAATCCTCTTAATAATAAGTAGAACTATAAATGGATGTAGATCATTATAACTGATTTTACTAGTTTTTAAATGAGTTATTTAACATTTTCTCAGTGATAATAAGCACACGTGTACCATCTTCATCATCTTCTAATAGGTTAGAAATATAACTATAGGCACCCTGACTATCAGATGGGGAAATATAGGATACACTAGCTCCTTCTCCACCTTCAGCACAAATTGCCATCGGATATACGTCTATATCAAAACCATCCTTTTCAGGAACTCCCCTTAATGATTTCTCTCTATTTTCTTTTGCACCAGCACGGTCTATTGTACAAATAGGTGTGATTCCTTGTTCAATTGCACGATTAATATGTGCCGTAGTTTCAGGATAACGACCTGCTGGAATTACAAGTATTAAATCAAATGGATCTCCTAATGCAATTGAAACTTCTCTTGCAGTACTATTCCAATCAACTGTTGCTCCAATTTCTCTACTTAGAAAACGTAGAGGAACCATTGTATTTCCATTCTTTATTTGTACTGGTACAGCAATTTCTTCAGTTTTACCATCAACAATAGCAGTAGAAGAGCCAATTTTTAATACAACAGTTCTGGTTCCTCTTGTTACTGATTTAGTTACTGTTATTGTTTGTGTTGAAGGGTCCCAGTCAACGTTAGCCCCTAATGTTTCAAATGTTTGTATAGGAACTAAAATAGTACCATCTTCTATGATTGGAGATTGAGTGTATATTTGCTTTTGGTAATTAACGTAAACGTTAATAGGTGGCGCTGCGGACGCATAAGGAACAAACAATGCCATTGACATTATGAATAATAGTATCTTTTTCATTTTCAACTCTCCTAATCTATTGATTTTATGTATGTCATTAACATTTCTCATTATACTATTAATTATTGGATAAACTCTATAAAAATTTGAAGAGTACTCATTGATATTTTGGGTTAAATCAATACAAATTAATTTCTGTAGAGGATTGGATACCGAAACTACTCATCCAATCTTATGTATTAACTCTAGAGTATTATTTTTTGGTGAATTAACTAAAGTAGAAACAGGGTAAGCTTCCATTAGATGAGCAGGATAGGGCTTCAACAATCTGTTTAAGATATCAGTATCATTATTATTGGGATTCAACCAACTGACCTCTTCATTAGGTTTAATTATAACGGGCATACGGTCATGAATATGCGAAACGAGTTCATTTGGTTTAGTCGTAATAATAGAGCATGAATAAATGGTTTCCCCCGCTGGTGATTTCCATTGTTCCCACAGTCCAGCCATAGCAAAAAGTTCACCTGATTTTAGTTTGATACGCATTGGTGTCTTAGTCTTATCTTCATTTCTTTTCCACTCATAAAAGCTATCAGCAATAATAAGGCAGCGCTTTTTCTTGTAAGCATTTCGGAAGCTAGGCTTCTCTGTTAATGTTTCACCTCTTGCATTTATCATTTTGTAACCGATCTGCTCATTCTTTGCCCAAGGTGGGACTAATCCCCATTTTAAGAAGCCTATTCGATTAATGTGACCATCATTGATAACGGATAAGACAGGTTGTGAAGGAGCGATATTATAACTAATTCTATACTGATCTTCTGTTATACCGGCTTCAATATTAAAGCGTTTTATAATTTCTTCATAGTTAGTAAACAATGTAAACCGACCACACATCGTATTCACCTCTAAGTTCAAATTAATATTATTGTATCATTATTGTTAAATAAAGGGAAAGATGAGGGTGAAGCGATGAATAAGCGGATAAGAATAGTCTGGTGTATATGGAGAGAATCGTGAAAATAACATCAATAATCAATGGATTGTTAGTGAGGGGAAAAATACATGATGATATCTAATAGGAAAACTGTATTTACAGCATTAGTAGGTTCTTACAATTATAATTTAAGTACGACCGATTCTGATAAGGATTATAAGGCATTTTTCTTACCTACATTCGATGATTTATACTATGGTGATAAACAATCACTGTCAAAGACAAGTCTTGAGAAAGACATTGAGTATCATGATATTAGAAAATTACCAATTATGTTATGGAAGTCAAATGTGAATTTTGTAGAAACGTTATTTTCAGTGGAGTATCTTGACTCTGACAATAAATTCTTCAATTATCTATTCGAAAAAAGGGAAGACATTGCTCGAATGAACTTACCATATTTGTATGAGGCATGTCAGGGGATGTTTTATCAAAAGAAGAAAGAGTATGAGCGAGATATAATAAAGGATACGAAAAAGACGTACAAACATGCTATGTCTGCCTTGCGAATTATAGATTTCTTACACCGTTACAAACAAAATGATTTTTCAAGTTTCAAATCTGCAATATGGTATCCGAACAATGACAGTTACAAAGATTTTCTGTTGAGTGTTAGAAGCGGAAATGTATGCGGTATAGAAAGTCTATTAATCAATAAAGAAAAATCACTTGAATCCATAAAAGACTATTATAAATTAATCGAACCAAATAAAGAATTAAAGATGGAAATTGATGCAACGTTAAAACAGCATATATTTTTACAGATTTTTTAAGGAGATTCGTCATATTAAAATTTATAGTATCTATATTATTACAGGGAATTAAAAATGTTCTAGTTCAGCACAAAGTCAAACCAGTTTGTAGTGGCAAATATATTGAATTAAAGGTTTGACAATCTTTTATTTTTTATATTATTGAGCAATTAAATATTATCGTAATACAGAGCACTAAGCTTAGTAATATCTATTATGAACTAATGTGCTTGGACTTAAATAATGGCTGAAAAAATTCATCACAGTGTAACTACTTTAACGGCATATTATTTCTTGTAATGAAAAATCTATAGAAATGCTACTTGAAAAATATCTATAGTATATCCTCCTTATGTTTTGAAAATTTCTAAAGATTATTGTATGAAACGAAGGCACTTCCTTAACTTTAGAAATATGAATCAAGAAACATACGTTTGCATATAATGTAAACATCAAGGAGGCGAAATATTATGAATAAAGTATTACAACGATGTTTTAGGGAACAAATACTTTGCGAAATCATTTATTTGTCTGATAATGGGGAGATTACGAAAAGATGTATAACTATTAAGTCTTTCACAAGTGATACTGTGAAAGCCTATTGTCATCTTCGGAAAAAAATAAGGAATTTTAAAGTGGAAAATATATTGTCGGCTTTTCCGATTTTGGGAAATGGAGAATTATTTAGAACAACTGATAATTCTATAGAAAATATTTTTTAAATAAAATTTGTACAGTTACAAAGGGTTACAAAATTAACATTTTAAAAAAGTTATTGAACAGATGTAATAGACTTTATAGATTGTAACTTTCGTGATTATTATAAAGAACGCAATTATATAAGTTTTAGATAATACTAAGAAGAAATATTTTGAACAATATTTATGTTGATTAAGCCATGTATAGAATAAGGATATATCGTATTTTTAATTGTTAAGCTTCCTATGAAATAATATTGGTTTATTAGGTTACTAGAATTGCGTTATTAAATCCATAAAATATGGTTAGTAGTATGGAAATATCACGCTATAAAAAACTTTGAAAATTTTTGTTGTTACTAATAAAATAAAATCATTTTATTGGTAATAAATATTGATTACAAATAATATCATCTGTATTGTAATAAATATTCTTTAATGTTAAAAGGAGGAAATTTTCTTTGAGTCAATTTAATTCTCAAAATCAAAATGTATTGGAGCTTATTAAGGGGTTAGAACTTGAACATGAAGAAAAGCACATTACTTTAAATTCTGAAGAAATGACTGCTGCCGTTTATCCTTACAAAATGTATGACAAACCAAATTTTCATCGTCATGATTGTGAACAAATTTTTTATGTTCTAGATGGTGAAGGTACGTTTATCCTAAAAGATGATGAAGGAAATGTAGAAGAATTTGAAGTTAAGGTAGGCTCACATTTTGTTGTACCTAAGAATGTTTGGCATGGAATGTATTGTAAGAATGACAAGACTGCACTTACTTTACAAGTTAACCGTAAAGATATGATTACGGAAAAACTAGGTGCGTAATTAAATCAAATACATCAATAACGATGTTCTAAATAATTGAGAGGAAAAAGCGCTATTGTAATAGCGCTTTTTCCTATTTAAAATACTATTAGTAGTTATTTTTTAACTATTTTATCAAATTGAACCATAGATTTACCTTTGGGGATTGTATGGAAAATGGTAGTGAAATGAAATTAAATAGTAGATGTTTATAAAAATGCAGAAAAATTTATTTACACAAGTTTGTATAAAAGTATCCCTATCAATCTCTTAGACTAAAAGAAAATAGGTGAATGTAATGACGTTAAAGGAAGAACTAATTAATATCAAAAATAATGAGTATAAATTACCTGATGGAGCTAATGTTGAATCAGTAGTTGAGAGTATGTTAAGAAATATTGGTTCTACAGATAGTTACTTAAGAGATGAACTGATTTATACGACATTTTCAGAATGGATTATAGGAGAATATTTACCAATTGAAATGCTCAGAAATATCTTACATACAGCTATGAATGGGCACCACATTTTTTATCATATTGGTGATTCGGATTCAGATTCAGTTTTTACACGCTCATTCTCTATGTTACTTATTCCTTTAATATTATTAGTTAATCAAAAACATGATTTTTTAAGTAATGAGGACATTATAGAAGTTAAAGTCAAACTAATCCGTTATCTACAACAAGAAAAAGATTTGAGAGGATATGTTCTACATAAAGGTTGGGCTCATTCAATTGCACATAGTGCCGATGCTATAAATGCGTTAGCTGAAAATAACTTGCATGATGATCATTTATTACAACTATTAAATACAATTAAAGATGTTGTTTGTACGAAGGACACAGTTTATATGAATCTAGAAGATGAAAGACTAACAACAGCTGTTGTGACAATATTGAAAAAGGATACGCTAAAAATAACTGCTATCCAAGATTGGATTCGAAATTTTGATAATTGGGAAAGAAGTGAATGTTGGCAGGAAGAGTACAAAGTGATTACGAATGTAAAAAATTTTCTAAGTAGTCTTTATTTCCGTTTATGTAATGAAGATACAATAGAAGAAGTAGCTGAAATGATAAAGGAAACATTGATAAAGATGATGAAAAGATATACATAAATGATCACGGTTTTATATTATTACATAATGGCGCAACGTATTTATTTTGTTTACTCTTATACTGTTTTGAAGTGAAGGAGTGATTAAATGCATGCTTATGAATTGATGGTTAAGAAATATCTAAAGTCCAATGGAGTAAATTTTAAACACATCGTTTTAACCGCATCATGTCATTCAGTCGAAGATGCAGCAAAGGCTGTAAATGCTTCAATAAATGATTTTGTTAAAAATATTTGTATGATCGATCAGACAGGAAGGTTAATTATCGCAATTGTAATGGGTAAAGATCGAGCTAGTACATCTAGAGTAGGTAAGGCACTTGAAATTGTAAGGCCTCGACTTGCTAAAGAGATGGAAGTATTACAATATACGGGTTATCCAGCAGGAGGAGTGCCTTCATTTGGGTTTGAGGCGATTTTTTTAGTTGACACTTACGTTATGGACATGAATGAAGTATATACAGGTGGAGGATCTCCAAATTCATTAGTGAAAGTAAAAGTGGAGGATTTAGTGAAAATGAATGGAGGTAAAACTATTAGAGTAAGAAAATAAGGAGGAAGATAAATAAAAAAACATTTATCTTATCTATACTAATTGTAACAACAATGAGTATGTTCTTTCTGTTGTTAATTATAGAATAGTTTCTATGAACGTGGTAATGGAGGACGAAGAATTACTAACAGAATTGTATAAAAAGGCAGACTTATTCAATCAAGGAGTTAATACTACAGTTAATAAGAAAGATTTAATATGAACAGTTATGTGATTATAAATAAAAGTGTAGGATATTGTTACGAATGAGTACAGTGCCTTACACTTTTTTTATTCGATTGGTTAAACTTATAGGAAATGGACTCTGTTTTTTGTAAAGGATAGAATTAGAATAAGATAGGGGAGTGTACTTGGTTTTTAAAGAACGTCTACAAATCGTTTTTAGTATGCTTAAAGCACACGATTCCCCTATAAAACTATACGAATTCCATACAAAACTTTATAATAAAAGAAACCTTTTGATATTTTTAAAAATTATCTCTTTCAAAATAATAATATAATAAAAGATTAAATAATCGATATACAACAAGATTCTACATTAACGGAGGAACAGATGGAGAGGATAAGTGTAACAGGATTTGGGATAAAAGCTCCTAATGCAACAAATATTGATCAATTTAGGTGCATATTAGAACGAGGAAATAATGCATTGAATTATGTGGAACATCCAACAATTGGTCAAATAGTGTGTGGTGTAGTGAGGGAAACATTTGAAGAAGTGGATGGAGTAAAATTTAAAAAATATCCTCGAATTGTTCGAATGGCTATATCAGCCTCATATGATGCTTTCTCAATGTCCAGAATCAAAAATAAGAAAAATTCAAAAAAAATAGCTGTAATTGTTGGTTCCTCGAATGGAGCTGCAATCGAAATCGAGAAACATGTCTTAATTTCAAAGGAGAAATCATATAATCGATTCCCGCCGACAGCTATTGCGAAAATGAATGCCAATAGTATAGTATCGGGCATAACATCATTTTTAGGCTTGAATGGGATGTCTTTATTAATTACCAACAGTTGCACGTCTAGTTTAGATGCAATTAATGTGGCAAAGTCGTTGTTAGAAACGAAACAGGCAGATGCTTGTATTGTTTGTGGTATCGATTCATCATTGACGGATATAGCATTTTATGGTTTTTCAAAAATAGGTATTACGCATAGAAATAGTGAGATTTCAAATGGTGGCCCATTCTCGGGTAAAGATTATTTTGCAATGGCTGAAGGTGCGGGTGCAGTTATTCTAGAACGTGAAAGTGATGTTTTACAAGAAGATAGAGAAATATTTGGGTTTATAAACAATGTTGCTTCGAATCAAGATGGGTTATCAATTTACCATTCTGATTTGTCTGGGAAGTGGATGAACGAAGCAGCAAGACAAGTTTTAAATGGTAAGCAACCTGATTTTGTAAATAGTCAGGCTTTAGGGCTTGAAGAAAACGACCAAATTGAAAAACAACTATTTCAAGATTTAATTAATGATGATGTACCAATCTCATCAATTAAAGGTTTATTTGGTCATCCATTTGGTGCCGCTGGAATGTTGCAATGTGTATCGAGTTTGCTCAGTATGAACTATGGTTTTATTTCTCCAGTAACAAATACAATAGGTAAAGATTATTTGCATTTACCTATTGTAAGAAAAACGAAATATCAAAAAGTAGACAATGTTCTTATAACTAATCATGGGTATGGTGGTAACAACGCTTGTTTATTTATGTCTAAGACATAAATAAACAATTATGTGGTAAGAACTTTGCTTAAGGTGTTCGTTCGAAAGTACCTTTTGTTTTTTTATATGCCAACAGGTACTTAGATAAGCCTTAATTTATACATGGTTGATTAAATAAATTAACCGTTAAACCTATTATAAAAAAAGTACTCATATTCTTTACGTTAATTCAAAGTTTATCATTTCAAATTTCTTTGTTTATTCATTATGTAAAATGTTTCATAATATATTAGATTGAGGGTGTTAAGGTGTGGTAATAAAAGAATTTAAAATCGATCCACTAGATAAGGAGAATGGATTACAAGTAAAATCATATATTGATACTTTGACAAAGCCACCAGGAAGTTTAGGTAAGCTTGAACAGTTGGCCATTCAGTTAGGAGAAATAACATCTCAACAATTTCCAAGTGTAACGCCTCCAGGTGTAATCGTTTTTGCAGCTGATCATGGAATAGCTGCCGAAGGTGTGTCTGCATTTCCACAAGAAGTGACGGCACAAATGGTTACTAATTTTCTAAACGGTGGGGCAGCAATAAATGTTTTTAGCAAACAAATTGGTGCACAATTTAAGATTGTAGATGTAGGTGTTGCAACTGAAATTGATGGAGAACACTTAATAAAGGAAAAAATTCGTTACGGTACAGCTAATTTTCTAATAGAAGATGCGATGACACGTGATGAAGCTTTACGCGCAGTGGAAGTAGGATATGAAGTATCAGAAAAATTAATAAAAGATGGAATTAAATGTCTTATTGTTGGAGAAATGGGGATTGGTAATACGACACCTAGTAGTACTATTGTATCATTGGTAAGCGGCCGAGATGTTGAGTCAGTAGTCGGTTTTGGAACAGGCATTACACAAGAAAATATTTTGCATAAACAACAGGTCATCAAGAAAGCGATTGAAGTTCGATCTCCTAACGCTGAAGACCCTTTTGATATTTTAGCAAAAGTCGGTGGACTAGAAATTGCTGCAATGGCAGGAGCAATGCTTGCTGCTGCGTCTAATCGTATCCCTATACTTGTTGATGGATTTATTTGTACAGCAGCTGCATTAATCGCTAAACTCATAAATAATGTTGTATCTGAATATATGATTATAGGTCATCGTTCTGTTGAGCCTGGACATCGAATTGCGATTGACCTTCTTGGAAAAGAACCGTTACTTGATTTAAACCTTCGTTTAGGTGAAGGATCTGGTGCTGCTATAGCCTTCCCTCTACTTCTATCATCAACATTAATGATAAGTGAGATGTCAACGTTTACTTCTGCGAAAATTTCCAGTGAGTAGAAGTGAAAAAAGTACATTCAGTATTTTGTAAATCCAGTAAATTATGAATACAATAGCAAAGGTCATACCAAAATAGAGTGAAACGATCGTAATGATAGTTCTAACATAATTTAACTTAAATATCGTCATGGAATTTTTCTGAGTATCTTTTAAGAACTATTATACTTAGTCTACTTACGTTAGTTGAAAATTTATAATGTAACATTACATAATGACTATAAGAAAGGATGATTTGAATGTCACAATTACAAGTGGAAATTAGACAAAATGGAGAGCAATATGAGGTTGTTCCAAAGAAAGGAAAAACCCTGTTAGAAGCTGCAATTATTCAAGAGGTACCTCTTGATTTTAAATGCCAAAAAGGTAATTGTAAGCGTTGTGTAATCGAATTACTTTCAGGTAAAGAGCTACTGAATAGTCCGACAGAAAAAGAATACGAGAAAATTCCTGAAGATTTGGATGGTGGTTTTCGTCTAGCATGTCAAGTTACTCCAATTTGATAAAGTACAAAGAGTTTTTGTTAATTACTATATCTTAATCATGTTGTAAATTGTGATTTTTTAGATAGCTACTATTAAGAACATTAACTTTTAATTCAATTTTAAAAGCTGAGCGCATAGTTACAAACGCACTCAGCTTTTATTTTTTACGAATGATGTGATGTTTATATCTTAATGAAGTGCGCGGTAAACACCAATTACTTTTCCTAAGATAATAACATTTCGTAGAATGATAGGTTCCATTGAGGAATTTTCAGGTTGTAAACGTATGAAATCTTTTTCTTTGAAAAAGCGCTTCACAGTTGCTTCATTTTCTTCAGTCATAGCTACGACAATTTCCCCATTGTTTGCATGTTGTTGTTTACGAACAATGACGAGATCACCGTCATAAATGCCTGCTTCAATCATACTTTCCCCTTGGATTGTTAGAATAAAGACATCATCTGAATCCGGTACAAATTGTTCAGGCAACGTTAAATATTCTTCAACATTTTCGACAGCAGTAATTGGATTACCTGCAGTTACCTTACCTATAATAGGTACGTTAATCGTGCCACCTTTTGGTATTGCATCCATAGTTTCCTCATCTAAAATTTCAATTGCACGTGGTTTAGTCGGATCTCGTCGTATCAACCCTTTTTTTTCAAGTCTTGCTAGATGACCATGAACCGTTGAACTTGATGCAAGCCCAACTGCTTGACCAATTTCCCTAACTGAAGGTGGATATCCTTTTTGGTTAACCTCATTTTTAATAAAATCAAGGATCTCTTGTTGCCGTTTTGATATTTTTGGCATTCTTGCACCCCATTTAATCGTGTATTTGTGTCATATTATAGCAAACTTTTATTTTTTATACAAACATAAGTTCGAAAAAAACTTGACGAAAACATTTGTTCTCATTATGATAATAATACGAACAAATATTCGGAGGGGTTATAATGACAAAATTAGATTATTCTTATTTAATACCTTTTTTAATAATGAGTGTTATTTCGTTTTTTGTAATTGTTGGTCAGCTTCAACCAATAAATACTGACGAATATTTGAAAGTAGCGGTACAAGAAGGAGATACATTATGGGGTTTGTCAGCACGATATAAAGATTTTCATGAACTGTCTTCAAGTTCGTTTATTAGTTGGGTAGAGAAAGAAAACAATATATTTGACAATCATATATTCCCAGGTCAAGAGATCATTCTTCCAGTTGAAATTGCTACAATGCAAGTTGTTATGAATGAGTAGAAATTCAAGACATTTCTAGTTCTATCTTAGAATTTGATATAGTTATAATAGTAGATTTGCGTTCTACAACATTATCTACATGTTTTATTGAACAGATTTAAGGAAGGAAGGACAGAATGAATAAGGCACTGATCTATTGTAGAGTGAGTACAATGAAAGATGCACAGCATTCATCAATTGAACGGCAAAAGGAAGAATTGCTTCAATTAGCTAAATCATATGAATTCGATGTATATAAAGTAATTTCTGAGAAAGCTAGTGGTTATGATATTGAAAGAGAAGGTATTTTAGAAGTATTACAAACTTTCAAAGAAAACGAGGCTAATGTTCTTTTAATTCAAGATGAAACTCGATTAGGTAGGGGTAATGCTAGAATTGCACTATTGCATGCTTTACAAAAAGAAAATGTTGAAATATATAGTGTAAGTCATCAAGGTGAGTTACAACTTTCAGAGTCTGATTCTATGGTGCTTGAAATAGTGTCAATTGTAGAAGAATACCAGCGTAAGTTACATAATTTGAAAATTAAGCGTGGGATGAAGCGAGCTGTAGAAAGAGGTTTTCAACCTGCCAATAATTTAAAAAACCAGCACTTGAATTCTGGTAGAGACCGTAAAGATGTACCGATCGAAGAAATCGTAAGACTACGTCAGAAAAAGTTAACATTTGCAGATATAGCAGCTACACTACGAGGTTTTGGGTACGAGGTGAGCAAAGCGACTGTTCATCGACGTTATCAGGAATATACGGATAAGCAGCTCGAATAACTTGTCAAATGGGTGGTTCCTCGATTAAGATCAGTTAAGTGAAGACCCAACATTTAAAATAACTTCATAGTCAATCATAAGAGGAGTGAGAAAACATGGTATCAAAAGAAAAAATTAATCGTATAAATGAGCTTGCAAAAAAAGCGAAAGCAGAAGGTTTGACAAAAGAAGAGACGAATGAAAGGCATGAATTACGTCAAGAATATTTACAAGCGTTCAGAGGTTCCATGAAAAACACATTAAAATCAGTTAAAATCGTAGATCCGAATGGTAATGATGTCACACCTGATAAATTAAAGCAAGAAAAAAATTCTTCGACGCATCACTAAGTCGGAGAATTTGTCTATTGAGTAAAAGTTCTCTGCAAAACATTGTGAAATTTGTCGTAACAGTATATGATGGTAAACGATGTATGATATTTATTTGGAAGGATGAATTACATGTCTCAATCTATTGAACAAGTTTCAGTTAATACGATGCGAACACTTGCAATCGATGCAATTGAAAAAGCAAATTCTGGTCACCCTGGAATGCCTATGGGTGCTGCGCCAATGGCGTATAAACTTTGGACAAAATTTATGAACCACAATCCAAAAAATCCAAATTGGTTTAACCGTGACCGATTTGTGTTATCTGCTGGGCATGGTTCAATGTTATTATATGGACTATTACATTTATCAGGTTATGATGTAACGATGGATGATTTGAAAAACTTCCGTCAATGGGGAAGTCGCACACCTGGACATCCTGAGTTTGGGTATACAGCTGGCGTAGAAGCGACAACTGGACCACTTGGACAAGGGGTAGCTATGGCGACTGGTATGGCAATGGCTGAACGTCATCTTGCTGCGAAATTTAACAAAGATGGTCATGAAGTTATTGATCATTATACATATAGCATTTGTGGTGATGGAGATTTAATGGAAGGTGTATCTGCTGAATCAGCTTCATTAGCGGCTCACCTTAATCTTGATCGCTTAATCATTTTATATGATTCAAATGACATTTCTCTTGATGGCGATTTGAATCGTTCGTTCTCTGAGAGTGTAGAGGATCGTTATAAAGCCTATGGATGGCAAGTAATTAGAGTAGAAGATGGTAATGATTTAGATGAGATTGAAAGAGCAATTGCTGAAGCGAAAGCAGATAAAGAGCGCCCAACTTTAATTGAAGTTAAGACTGTAATTGGTTTCGGTTCACCGAACAAATCAGCAAAATCAGCTTCACATGGAGCTCCTTTAGGTTCAGAAGAAATTAAACTTACGAAAGAAGCTTATGACTGGACACATGAACAAGATTTCCATGTATCTAACGAAGTTTATGACCATTTTGCAGAGGTCATCAACGGTGAACAGACTGAAGAAGCATGGAATGTTAAATTTGCAGCTTATAAAGAAGCATATCCTGAGCTTGCTCAAGAACTTGAAGCTGCTATTGCTGGGGAGTTTCCTGAAGGTTGGGAGAAAGAACTTCCGGTATATGGTGCAGGGGATAAACCAGCTTCACGTGATGCTTCTGGTAAGACAATTAATGCGATTGCAAAGGCAGTACCTAGCTTCTTCGGTGGTTCAGCTGACCTTGCTGGCTCAAATAAAACAATGATGAATGAAGAAACTGACTTTACATCTGCTAATTACAGTGGACGTAATATTTGGTTTGGAGTACGTGAATTCGCAATGGGTGCTGCATTAAACGGTATGGCACTTCATGGTGGACTTAATGTATATGGTGGTACATTCTTCGTATTCTCTGATTATGTTCGTCCAGCAGTTCGTTTATCTGCGTTGCAACATCTACCTGTGACATATGTATTTACACATGATAGTATCGCTGTCGGAGAAGATGGTCCGACTCATGAACCAATTGAACAACTTGCTTCATTACGTGCGATGCCTAACTTGTCGGTAATTCGTCCTGCAGACGGTAATGAGACAGTAGCTGCATGGAAGCTTGCGCTTAAGAGTAAAGATAAGCCAACAGCACTTGTGTTAACGAGACAAGGATTACCAACAATTGAGATGACAACGCAAGAAGTTGAAGAAGGTGTTGAACACGGAGCATATGTTGTAGCTAAGTCTGAGGGGACTCCTGAAGCGATCTTACTTGCAACTGGTTCAGAGGTTGGACTAGCAATTGAGGCTCAGAAGAGCTTAAAAGAAGAAGGAATCAATGTTTCTGTTGTTAGTATGCCTTCTTGGGATCGATTTGAAAATCAAACTAAAGAATATAAAGAATCGGTTATTCCAAAAACAGTTAAGAAACGACTTGCGATTGAAATGGGTTCTTCTCTAGGATGGGAACGCTATGCAGGTGATGAGGGAGCTATCCTTGCGATTGATCGTTTTGGAGCTTCAGCACCTGGTGAAAAAGTAATGGCAGAGTATGGATTTACAGTGGATAATGTCAAAGCACAAGTAAAAGCGATGTTACAAAACTAAGCATCATTTTCACCCCTTATGATGATTGAATGCATAAGGGGTTTTTCTTCGACAAAACTAGTGTCTCATTGCTCCAGTAATAGACAATCATTTTTCTTTAGTTTGGGTATACTTGTCCTATAAGGAAATCTTCGGAGATAAGATTTTCATTACTAAAGAAAACGGAGGAGAGCAAATGAGGCACTATTCCATTTATTTATTATCAGAAGATGTTGCAAATGATTATTTTGGGAAAGAGCCATTGCTTTATCAACTTTTTTCAGATTATGAACGTACAAAGATGGTTGAAAGTGAACTACTTCAACGTCAAGTTGACTATATAACATTGCCAGTTTCTGTTGTTGAATTAAACTATAAACTTCAGAAGGAATTAAAACGTTATCGAGGTAATTCTTATTCATACGATAGCCATGTACATTCGTTGACACTTAGGCGTGCAGGTGGCACATCTCAAGCACAGTTATCATTGTTCTCTTCTTTTATAATATTAAATGCTAAAGGCAGTTATGAAGCAGAAACGATTTTCTTCGAGATCTTGAGAAAGTATAAATCAACATTTTTAGCAATGGATTTTGATTCTGAACGTTTTGGCTGGCTGAACCCAATAAAACAACAAAACTTTATTTAAAATAAAACTTCGTAAAAATATTGTAACTTAATGTAGGATTTAGTACACTTTAGAATAGACAACATGAAGGAGGAAAGTTTTTCGTATGTGGATTAATATTTTAATCGGTGTTATAGCATTAATCGCAGGAATTGCAATCGGTTTCTTTGCAGCTCGTAAATATATGGAGAATTACTTGCAGAAGAATCCACCAATCAATGAGCAAATGTTGCGTGTAATGATGATGCAGATGGGACAAAAACCATCTCAGAAAAAGATTAATCAAATGATGAACTCCATGAATAAATTGCAAACTAAGAAAAAGTAATATGAGAGACACTCTTAATGAGTGTCTTTTTCAATGGCATATAAAAAATTTCATGTACCGTATTGAAATTATAGCTTGCATTATTTAGAAATATGTTAATATAATGGACATATTCTAAATTTTAAGAATCATCATATTAGTATTTAAGGAGAAATGAATATGAGTGTTTTTAAGGATCTTTGGTGGTTTTTTTGGCAAGAAAGAAAAGCATATGGTGCAGGAATTCTGATGCTTGCAATAGTTGCTTTTCTTGAGTTGATTCCACCTAAGATAATTGGTAATGTTATTGACCAAATTGAACAAGGTGCTCTTACAACAGATTTGCTATTAAAGTATATTATGATCCTTGTGGGTGTGGGTATAGTTGTATATATCATCCGTTACATATGGAGAATTTTCATTTTTGGCTCATCTGTAAAGCTTGCTCGTCAGTTGAGAAATGAATTGTATACTCACTTTACTAATATGTCGCCATCCTTTTATGCACGGAAGCGCACTGGTGACTTGATGGCTCATGCAACAAATGATCTCCAAGCAATACAAGCAACTGCTGGAGCGGGAGTATTAACCTTTGTGGATTCAATTATGACTGGTGGATTCGTGTTAATTGCAATGGGAAGTATGATCAGCTGGAAGCTTACCTTAATTAGTTTAATCCCGATGCCTTTTATGGCATTATTAACAAGTTACTATGGTAAGTTGCTACACAAGCATTTTCATACAGCACAAGCATCATTTTCTTCATTAAATAACAAAGTACAAGAAAGTATGAATGGAATAAAAGTTATGAAAACATTAGGACAACAACGAGAAGACACTGAAAAATTTGTTTCTCATTCTAATGTTGTTGTTGAGAAAAATTTGCGTGTAGCAAAAATTGATGCTTTATTTGATCCGACTATTTCATTAATAGTGGGGGTTTCTTTTTTTCTTTCAATTGCATTTGGTGCACGTGAAGTTGTAAATGGAGCGATGACTGTTGGTGAACTAGTTTCATTTACAACTTATTTGGGATTATTAATTTGGCCAATGTTAGCATTTGGTTGGTTATTTAATATCGTTGAAAGAGGTAGAGCTTCATATGATCGTGTCAGTTCATTATTAAATGAAGAAGCTGTTATTACAGATAAACATTCAAAGTTTAATGAAACTGTTAGAGGCGATATTAAATATGAGGTTAGTAGATTCGCTTATGAAGAAAGTTCCGATAAAAGTATACTGAATGATATTCATTTCCAACTGAATCAAGGGAAAACTCTCGGGATCGTTGGTAAAACGGGTGCTGGAAAAACAACTCTTTTGAAACTGTTAATGCGTGAACATGAAATAGAAGAGGGCTCGATTTCAATTAATGACCACAATATTAAAGAGTACACGCTTAATTCATTACGTAGAACCTTTGGGTATGTGCCACAAGATCATTTTCTCTTCTCATCTACAGTTGCAGATAATATTGCGTTTGGTCACCCTAATGCTTCATATGAAGAAATCATAGAAGCTAGTAAAATCGCACAAGTACATGACGATATCATAGGGTTTCCACAAAAATATGAAACTGTTGTTGGAGAGAAAGGTGTTACATTATCGGGCGGTCAAAAGCAGAGGATTTCGATAGCAAGAGCATTACTTATCAAACCAGAAATTCTAATTTTAGATGACTCTTTATCAGCAGTTGATGGTAAGACAGAAGCTTCTATTCTTTCAATGTTAAAAAGAGTAAGATCACATAAGACAACAATTATTACTGCACATCGCTTAAGTGCAGTCCGTCATGCTGATTTAATTTTAGTATTAGATGAAGGGAAAATCAGTGAGCGGGGTACACATGACAGTTTAATGAGTCAGCAAGGCTGCTGGTACCGAGAGACGTTTCTTCGCCAACAGATGGAGTCGTTAGTCGAGGACGGGGGTTTTTAAACATGACCAATGGAAATGAGCAAGCAAAGATGCAATGGAGAAGTTTCAAAAGATTATTACACTACGGTTCACCGTTTAAGAAGCAGCTTAGTGTTGCATTTTTATTATTAATTGTAGCAACAGCGGGACAGCTTGTCGGTCCATATATTGTGAAAGTATTCATAGATGATTATTTGACTTTGAATTATTTTCCTACTCAACCGTTAGTGATGTTTGCAATTTTTTATATGGGAGCACACCTAATTAGTATTGTTGCAGATTATTTTCAATTATACATTTTTCAATCAGTTGCATTGAAAATCATTCATGAATTACGAATTGATGTCTTCGAGCATGTTCATAAACTCGGGTTAAAATACTTTGATAGTAAACCTACGGGTGGTTTAGTTTCTCGAATCACGAATGACACTGAGGCGATAAAAGAATTGTTTGTTAGTGTGTTATCAACTTTTATTAAAAACATAGTTTTCTTGATTGGTGTTTTTATAGCGATGTTTTTATTAAATGTGAAACTGGCATTTTTCACATTAGCGTTACTACCGATAATAGTTGGATTAACGATGACATATAGGCATTTTAGTTCTATCTTTTTCCACTCGCAACGTGAAAGACTAAGTGAGTTGAATGCTAAGATGAGTGAGTCATTACAAGGGATGGCAATCGTACAAATCTTCCATCAGGAAAAACGTTTGCGGAAAGAATTTGAACAGATTAATGATAAACATTATGATGCTGGTTTGAAGGGGATCAAACTTGATGGTTTGTTACTTCGACCAGCAGTCGATTTAATTTATATATTTACAATTATCATGGTATTATCCTTTTTTGGATTTCAATCGTTTGATTATGCTGTAGAGATTGGTGTCATCTATGCTTTTGTGAATTATTTGGAAAGATTTTTCGAACCTGTCAATCAGATGATGATGCGTTTGTCTATCTTTCAACAAGCTATTGTTGCATCTACGAGGGTTTTTCAACTATTGGATGAAGATGACTATGCACCTCAATTTAATAAGAAAGAATCAAAAGAAATTGAAAAAGGTGAAATTTCTTTTCAAAATGTGAGCTTTAGTTATGAAGGAGAGAACGATGTACTAAAAAATATCTCATTCACTGCTAAACCTTCAGAAACAATTGCAATCGTTGGACATACTGGTAGTGGGAAGAGTTCGATTATTAATTTGTTAATGAATTTTTACAATGGAGCTCGAGGACAAATTACGATAGATGGGAAACCACTATCTGAATATAATGAAAAAAGTTATCGTAGTCAGGTTGGTTTAGTATTACAAGATGCTTTTCTATTTGCAGGTACTGTTGAAGAAAATATAAAAATGTATGGTAACGATATAACAAAAGAAGATGTAGTAAGGGCATCTAAATTTGTACAAGTACACGAAATGATTGAAGGACTGCCTAATAACTATGATTTTGAAGTTAATGAAGGTGGTAGTACATTCTCAAGTGGTCAGAGACAGTTAATTTCCTTTGCACGAACAATGGTGTTAAATCCTAAAATTTTAGTATTGGATGAAGCAACTGCGAATATTGATACAGAAACGGAAGAGAAAATTCAAACAGCACTAAAGGCAATGAGAAGAGGCAGGACAACGATTGCTATTGCACACCGTCTATCGACTATTCAGGATGCAGACGAAATAATCGTTTTGCATAAGGGAGAAATTGTAGAGCGAGGAACACATGAAAGTTTAATCAGTCAGAGAGGCCATTATTATCATATGTATCTGATGCAACAAGGTAATAGCGATGAGTTATTAAAACAAGTACAAATATAAATTAAAAGATTTTAGACACAAAATTGTAAATAAATTTTCTTCGTATTGTCTGTTAGAATAAACACTGTACTGCACTTGTTAAAATGGTGGTTTGGTAAAATAGTTGTTGGAGTTGATAAGATGAACGAAGTGAATGTATTTTTGGCTTTTGGGGCTGGGTTTCTTTCCTTTATTTCCCCATGTTGCTTACCACTTTATCCTGCGTTTCTATCGTATATAACAGGTGTAAGTGTCTCAGAATTGAAGAATGAGAATGCGATGTTACAACGACGTGCGATGTTACATACATTGTTTTTCCTAATTGGATTCTCTATTATTTTCCTAGTATTAGGAATGTCAACTACATTGATTGGGAGTATTTTTATTCAATACGATGATTTAATTCGTCAAGTAGGTGCAATTTTAATTATCTTCTTCGGTTTTGTTGTTGTCGGAATTTTAAAACCCGACTTTTTAATGAAGGATAGAAAAGTAAAATTTCAAAATCGACCGTCTGGTTATTTTGGATCAGTCTTAATTGGCTTAGGCTTTGCTGCTGGTTGGACACCTTGTACAGGGCCGATTCTTGCTGCTGTTTTAGCGATGAGTGTTTCTGATCCGGGTTCAGGACTTTTCTACATGGGTGCATATACACTTGGCTTTGCGATTCCGTTCTTTGTAATGTCGTTTTTCATTGGAAGGATGCAATGGATTCGAAAAAATAACCATAAGATTGTACAAATTGGTGGATATTTGATGATTGTGATGGGTGTTTTCTTATTCTTTGATTGGATGACGAAAATTTCTTCATACTTCATTAACATTTTTGGTGGTTTTACAGGCTTTTAATATAGAGATTATATGTGTGTTATACTATAATGAATGTGTATTACGTTTCTATGAGTAAAGGGGTGACGAAATGAAAACAAATGATTTAATTCTTAAGATGACGACAACAATGATTGCTTTTGTCATCCTAGCTTTTTCATTTTATTTATTTTTCGCTGGACATAACGCACCAGGTGGAGGCTTTATTGGAGGATTAATGACATCTGCTGCATTTGTCTTAATGTATCTTACATATGGATTTGGTACGATGAAGAAGGTTGTTGTAATTAACTTTCGTACATTAATTCCAATTGGTCTTACAGTTGCAGTAGGTACGGCTATGGGTTCATTTCTGTTTGGTGTGCCATTCTTGAGTCATACTTTTAAGCATCTACATGATATCCCATTACTTGGTGACCCTGAAGTTGCTACAGCGATGTTATTTGATTTAGGAGTATATTTAACAGTTATTGGTGTTACAATGACAATTATTTTATCAATTGCTGAAGATGCTTAAAAGTTGAGAAGGTTTGACAAATGTCAACCTTCTTTCTTTTCTAATAAAATAGTATTTGTAATAGGTCTTAGTGCTTATAAGTGACGATCCATACATGAATATCATGCTGTTCCTTGTGCAAACAAAACTATCGTAAGAAGTATTTATTATAGGGTATTTCTGTGGCTTCTAACCTAATGAACAAGACTTATTATTGATAATAATTAGCAAATTTTGAAGTCTTTTCTACCAATAATTCCATTGCTATGATACTATTGTATATGATACAACTTACCTATTTTATCTCATATCAATTAACACGTATTCATCACATTTATAATTTTAATAAAATCGTAAAATAATGGTGTTGGGATATCCATTAAATAAACTTGTCGTTTTAATTGAAATGAAAAATGAATAATATGATAAATGAGATAGAAGTAAGAATACAGTTCTGTACAATAGCTATATGAAACATTTAATTGAAAATTTTTAAATAAAGTTTTAATGAAATGTGTTTGTAAGGGGGAGCGGAAAATGGCAAGGCTTTTAGTAGTAGATGACGCGAAATTCATTCGTTTAACGTTATCGAATATTCTAGAAAATGGTGGACATGAAGTCGTTGCTGAGGCAGAGAATGGTCAGGAAGCAATTGAGTTATATGATAAAGTAAAACCGGATCTTGTTACGTTGGATATTACGATGCCTGTAATGAACGGTATTGAAACGGTACGAAAAATTAAGTCAATAGACACTCAAGCAAAAATAATTATGTGCTCTGCGATGGGCCAGCAAAGAATGGTAGTTGAAGCAATCGAAGCTGGTGCAAAAGATTTTATCGTTAAACCATTCGATGAAACAAGAGTACTTGATGCAATTGATCGTGTATTAGAATAAGGGTGAAGCCATTTAAGAGCATTTCGTATGTTCTTAAATGGCTTATTTTATTCATTTCAATGATAGCATCCAAGTTTATTAGACAATCATCTCACATTTCATACTAAAAAAGATGAAAGTGACGTTGAAAAACGTTATACTATATATGCACTCAAGAGATTGTATGGAAAAGGGTTGAGAAGTATGTATGTTGCATTAAGTTCAATTGCTGCCGTATGTATGGCTATTATCGCATTAATCATTCGGATGAAGGCAGCAAAAAAGCCTGCAACAGTTAAGAAGATAATATTACCGCCTCTATTTATGAGTACCGGAGCACTTATGTTCGTATTACCTGTTTTTCGAGTAACTCCTGCTCAGGTACTTGAAGCAATAAGTGTTGGCGCTTTGTTCTCGATAGTTTTAATTAAAAGTTCTAAGTTTGAAGTGAAAAATGGTGATATATATCTTCAACGTTCTAAGGCATTTGTTTTTATTTTACTAGGTTTACTTATATTTCGGATTATCCTAAAATTAATCTTAGGTCAATATATTCCATTTGGTGAGACAAGTGGTATGTTCTTCTTACTGGCATTTGGAATGATTGTTCCTTGGCGAATTGCTATGTATGTGAAATATCGGAAGCTCGAAAGGGAGTTACATATAAAAGCATAGGTAAAAACCTCGTTATGATTCGTAAAGAAGCATAACGAGGTTTTTTAAGGTTATCTAAAATAATTGTTCATACGGAGCAAGGTTTATTTGCTTTTCTTTAAGTGTTTTTATCAAAAATTTATGATCGCGTTTTGGTGTTGCAATAATGTATCCACGAATGACTAAATCTTGAGAAATAACCGTTGCATTTTCTTTCAATGCAAGTTCTCCAATTTTTCCAGCGATCTTTTGTCTAGCTACATCACGAAAGAGCTCTGGTACAGGTTGCACAAGCTCTTCTAGGAAATCCTTCTGACCCTGTGGCCATAAGTGTCTCGTTTGATTTATGTAATCTTCTTCCCAATCCAAAATTGATTTTCCATCTTCTTTAGGTAGTCGCTTGAGAAACTTACGAAACATGAAGTATCCGCCAATTGCGAGAGAGCCAGTTAAAAAAACGACCCAAAATAAAATAAACCATAAAAACCATCCTGAAAGCACGTTCATCACCTCTAATTTAAAACCCATTTCTACAATAATTATATTGACGATATTAATTGTAGCAGGTTCATCGTAAAACATAAATAAAAAGAATTTGATTTGGTTCATACTAAGAGTGAAAGGAGGTTTTTAACGATGACAAATAAGAAAAAACGGCAAAATCATAACGGTAGCCAGAAGGGAAAGCCTTTTAGTGAAGCTGCAGTTGGTAAGAATGTAATTGCAGAAGAAGATTTAAACAAGGCGATACAGCCTACTCGTGCAAATATGAGTGATGGTTAATTAAGTTGTGAGTATAAAATACGAAGCGATTAGTAAGTTGCATTATCGCTTCGTATTTAGGTTGAATTTTTAATTATTTCCATCAAAAAGAATTACTGCTTCGAAGATTTTGCCTCGGGAATTTCCTTTTGAATTAATAATCCTAGATGCTTGAACGGTTTCGATTCGAAAGTCACGATACAGTTCTCGAATGTATGGCGTATATGAGTTAGATAATATTATATGGCAACCACGTTCAGCAAGGTTTATGAATACATCTCGTAACCTTTCTTGTTCATCCATTCCAAATCCAGTTTTAGAATAGCCTGTAAAGGATGATGTTCGATTTATAGGAACGTAAGGTGGATCAAAATAAACGAAATCACCTTTTTTCGCATCAGATACTGTTTCTGCAAAGTCATCATTTGTAATCGTCACCTGATGCTGATTTAAATATGTGTTAACTGAACGCAATACTTTTTCATTAACGATATTGGGTAGTTTGTATTTTCCGAAGGGAACGTTAAATTGACCCTTTGAATTAACTCGGTATAAACCGTTGAAACACGTTTTATTTAAATATAGAATGCGTGCTGCTCGCTCGATATTTGTCATTGTATAAATTTTATCAATTCTATCCCATTCCCGAACTTTATAATAGTAATCTTTATTATGGTTTAAGGTATGTTCATCTAATAAATGTAATAATGCATCTACATCTGTTTTGATTGAACGATAGACATTAACTAGCTGTTCATTTACATCATTTATAATAGCTGTTTTGGGTGCTAAGTCAAAAAGTACTGCACCAGCGCCAACAAAAGGTTCGTAGTAAGTATCAAATGTTGTAGGGAAATAGTTTCTTAAGATAGGAAGTAATTGTCGTTTACCCCCAGCCCATTTTAAAAATGGTTGAAGGTGTTTAACTTTTCTCTTATGTACTCGACTCAAAGTTTCACTCCTCTATTATAAAACAACTAGTCTTTCTACTCCTTTAAGTATACAATACATGAAAATTAAGGAAGATGGAAGTGTACTAATAATCGTTTAAATAATGGAATACAAGTTAGGTAACATAAAATGTAAGACAACTATGTAACTTTTCCTTTAGGATATATTTTACTATTAATCTGATTTTGATATTTTAATCCTTTGTGGTTAGTGTTTTATTTTAAAAAATTACTTTTCAAATCATTGGTTTTACTCGTTTATTATTAAACAGTTTTTTGAATCATTTACTTATTATATGTAAATCTTCATTAAACGAAGTTTTTATTCCTTTGTTTTAAATGTAGAAAAAGATTATTTCATAGATATCTATAGCATAGAAGAGGAAAGTTAATAGTTATATAAGATGACTTACAAATTTAGTGTTTTTTACAATTAATTGTGGTGTGATATAATGAAAAGATAAAGATTGACAAATAGGACTGTCAATCTTTATCTTTTCATTATTCAATTACGTGATTAGGTTTAACATACACATGTGATTTTACTTAATTACTTATTCATAGAGGTTTATAGTATTTGTTATTAAGACATATTGTATTCATTTCCTAAGTGTGTTGCTTCTTAATGATTGTACAATAGTGCTTGTGAAATCCCTACGAAATATTCTGATTCTCTTATGATATGATCTAATACCACTTTAGCTGTTGAATTTTTACTAACTGCGGCACTTTCCGTTTTAATTTGTTGGCACAGTTTAATAAAGTCTAAACTTTGCTGTAAGCAGTAATGTGTAAGTTGTAAGACGGATTGTAGTAATTGTTGTGGTATGTAGTAGGCTGAGCGGTTAACGGTTTCGATATAACGGATTACTTTCTGGTGTGTTTTTGAAAGAGCTTCTTCCCATTTCAATAATGCATTCACATATTTTTCTTCTAAAACAGGGATAAGTTCCCTAATAACAACGGTATGTTCGACTTCTTGTTGCTTCCAAAATTCAGCTTCATCTAAAATTCGCAATGGCATTTGATGCCCGTAATAAAATTGCATACATAGTTCCTCCTTTTAATAGTTTCTACTAATCATATGGAGGAGACATAGAAGATATGAATTTCATTAGTTATCGTATCTGTTAATTTTTCATACAAAAAACCAGTTTCTAATCGAAACTGGTTTAAGAATTCATGGTTTCAGCCGTATTTGCCGTAAGTAATTGATAAGAAAGTTTTAAACCACCACTTCTCAAAGTGGGTGTTCGCAAAAGTCTTCATGCATGCCCTCTTTGGTATATAACCAGAGGTATGTCAATTCAGCTTTGATGTAAAACTCCCTATTATAGCGTAAAGGTTAAAACTTTATTATGCTTACGCACAAAACAGCTTGTGTTCTTATAATACATCAATCGTTCAACTTAATCAATGTCTTAAACATATTTTTTATAGTAAATCGCTTTCATATAGAGAGGTGTTGAAAATATGCATATAGATTAAAATATATAGTGAGGTTATAGTATTTTGCCTTTTAAATTAATCTTCAATAAATGAATGCATGAAATATATTGATATATCTTGAATGGTGTTGGTATTTTATAAGATATTTGGTAATCTATAGTAGATAGTATTCTATTATTTGATTAAAGAGAGTAGGATTGAGATGCTCACGAAAAAAGGTATAAAACTTCGTTATGCAATTGGTATTTTAATTATCATAATAGTAATATGTACTGCTGTTGTGAGTGGATTTGCTTCGAAAAATGCCTTGAAAAAGTCACTAATGGAAAATTATTTAGAAAGTAATTATAACTATGCTAAGAAACTATCAACAAGTACAAGTGATTTGTTTAATGATTTACAGCAAAATTTAAATATTATAGGTGAAATAGCTGGATCGGATGCATTAACTCAAAAAGATTTAGATGTATGGAGATCTGCAAATAATAAACATTTTAATTCAATTTTCATTACTGATAAAGAAGGATTCATTCAATTATTAAGTCCTGAGAAGATTCAGTACAAAGGTGGAGTTGTAGTAAAGTCAGGCACTAAAATTCAATCAGATACAGTCAAAAAAGCATTAGCTATCAAACAATCATTTATATCTGATCCCTATCGAGCAACTTCTGGTCAAATGATCATGCTTATTTCTTCTCCTATTTTTGATAGGTTCGGTCAATATAAGGGTCTTGTGGGTGGTACGATCTATCTAGAGAGTGATAGCGTATTGAACAACACTCTCAAAGAACATCAATACGCAAATGGTTCATATGTATATGTCGTAAATAGGGATGGAAAGTTAATATACCATCCTGATTCTGATCGAATTAATGAAGATGTTTCAGAAAATAAAGTAGTGCAGCAGTTAATGAAAGGCAATAATGGGTCATCTGTCATTACAAATGTAAGAGGGAATGAATTTTTTGCAGGATATGCGCATGAAGAAACGACTGGATGGGGGATCGTATCTCAGACGCCAACTGATGTGATTGAAGATCCTCTTCATGAACTGTTAACGCAGATGTTTTTCCGTTCTCTTCCATTAGTAGTGTTGATTTTGCTACTCTCATGGATTCTAGCTAATACCTTAGCTAAACCTATCAATAGTTTAGCAAAGTTCTCAGAGGACGCAATTACTCATAAACAACATATTGTTCCTAAGGACTGGATTAATGGACGAATACATATTTATGAAGTCCATCAACTTTACCATCATATTAGTAATCACTTAAATCTTCTCCATTCTGAAGTACAATTAGATGGGCTTACTCAATTAGTCAATCGTAAAACATTTGATATAGTGATCAAAGAATGGATAGATGCAAACATGTCATTTGCAATTATTATGTTGGATATTGATCATTTTAAAAAGGTAAATGATACATACGGTCATTTAGTAGGAGACGAAGTATTAAAGTTTCTAGCATCAATAATTAAAAAGGTAGCAAGAGAAGATGATTTGTGCTTTCGATATGGTGGAGAAGAATTTGGTATTTTAGTGAAACATATTAATGTGGAGGATGCCAAAAAAATGGCAGAAAGATTACGACAAAAAGTTGCAGAAACAGTAAGTCCAACTGGACAGCCTATTACAATTTCTCTTGGAGTTACTGTATACCGAGAAGAAGACATAGATGAGAAGATAATCATCCAAAGGGCAGATAAAGCTCTATATTGCTCAAAGGCTAATGGAAGAAACAAAGTTACAGTTATTAATGAATGAAGTGGAGAATTACTGTTCTCCACTTTTATTTTTTTTTCAATAAACCTGAAACTTGGTCATGAAATTCATAAGTAGGTACTGCAAATGCTGTTGGTTGCTCACTATCTAAACTACGTGCATAGATAACTGCAATAACTTTACCATCTGAGTTAATAACAGGGCTACCGCTATTTCCACTATATATTTTTGTTTGGATGGACAATGTTGGGATGTCTAAAGATGTATTATTGCTTAAACCAATAACTGTTCCTTCACTTGCAATGTGGCTGTATGATAATGGATTACCAATAATATAAACTGAGTTATCAGCCTCCCAATGTTTTTCCCACTCGACATTAAGAAATGGTAAGGGACTTTGAGTTTCTATTGATAGGATAGCAATGTCTTTTTCTGGTAGTGTTTCTTGAGTTGTACCTCGAAAAGATTTTCCATCTGGAAATCGAATGACGCTTTCCCTAGATTCCTTCACGATATGGTAGTTTGTTACAATTAAACCATCATTAGAAATGTTAAAACCAGTACCTTTACGATTTTCTGAATTGACGAGGACAACTGCTTCCTTAGATGTTTGAATCAATGTTTTCTGAGAAAGCTGATCTGACTTAGGTACAAATTCAAAGGCAGGGATATTAAAGAAATTAAGTAACGTACCAGCAGTACTAAAAAATAAGAAAAGTGCAATTAAACTTATAATTAGTTTAGAAGAACTTGAAGGTTTTTCATTTGTCTTTGATGGTATTCTATACCCGTTCTCAAATGAATTCTCTATTTCTTCTGTTTCTGAAAACAATTCGGTTTCATATTTTTTTATGTCTTCTATATGTCGATCTATTGCTCTTTGTTTTTCATCGTTCATAAGTTTAGACCCTCATTTCGTTGCATTGTGGACATACGTACTATTATAACGGAAATGTTTGATGAAAAATGAGTATTAGATAATTTGTATACTTATTTGCGTTAAATAGCAATTTGATTTGAGAGCTAACCTTAATAAGACGTTTTCAACTTCATTTAAATGGATAATATTATTTTGAAGTTATGGGGAGCTTAAGGGTTGGAGGTGAATGGTTATGTCACATAGAAAAAACAAAAACCGTGGTGCTCAGGATCGTGGTATAAATCCACAAGGACAAGCTGAAGATGCTGAATTCTCAGCAAATCCTAAAAGCGAGTTAGAAAATAAAGCGAAGAAAAGTAATACAAAGATTTAAATATTCAAATACCCCGTTCTTTTTTGTTAAAGAACGGGGTTAAATTATTTTCAAATTGAAGAATGAGAGAAATTATATAGTGTTGGCGGGACTGTATGGGAATCGAACCCACCGAAGACGGCACGCGCCTCCCAGACGGTTTTGAAGACCGCGGAGTGCACCAGCAACCCAACCAGCCCCATTAAAACGTGATATATTAGCGTTTTGAGGGAACATCATATTACATGCATACTTACTATTAACAAAATTTCTCATAATTGACACGATTAATTATACTGTCTTTACGTTCAAATCACAAGTATTTAAAAGGGTGAGAATATTTCTGATCCCCCAAAAAAATTTGCGATGTTGAGGGAATATAATGATCAATTTAAAATTGTGATTTTTTTAAAATATATGAACTATTTTTGTTGTTTTTACTTGAATCAATTTCATAAATTCAAAGCCTTGCGGCTCATAGGTTCTAAGACATAGAAAAAGGAGTACCTCCCCAAATGTCGATTGAGTAAGCGACTAAACGAACTCTTGAGACAAAAGGGGGACTCCTTATGACTACTATACGACATATATGTTTTTTTGACCTGCAAGATTTATATGATTTAGAACCTACCAAGCGATTTGAAGCAATTTTTTCAGAAATTGATATTGATCCTCTTATCTATGTCTT